>NZ_CALETC010000169.1:0-21617 GCF_937920065.1 Acetomicrobium mobile | reverse complement strand
CCTCGGCTTTGGTTTACGTGACCGCGAATCCCGTCGCTTATTATAAAAATAACGCCAATTAGCCCTTTTAATCTTTCTAACTCAGCCATTTAAAGACGCATTCACCTCAACTGCTGCCTGCAAACTGTTTTTTGAATTATTTATTAAGTTTCTCTGAAGATTGTTTCTTTTCTGTCAGGTCCAACGCCCAAGATGATCACAGGTACACCCGTTTGGTCTTCTATGAACTTCACGTAATCGCGCGCACCCTGCGGCAGATCCTCTACGGTCTCTACCTCGCTCATGTCTTGAGAAAAACCCTTAAAGGTCTTGTAAACCGGCTTTGCAGCAGACAGAATGTGCGTGTCGACCGGATATTCTTCGGACCTTTTTTCCTCGCAATCGTAGGCAACGCAGACTTTAATCTCTTCCAATCCCGAAAGGACATCCAGCTTGGTGATGGCCAGATGGGTCGTACCGTTAATCCTGGCGGCGTATTTAAGGGCCACCAGGTCAAGCCAACCGCACCTCCTGGGACGTCCGGTCGCGGCGCAATACTCGCGTCCCTTTTCCCTCAAATATTGACCTTTTTCTCCCAGGTCCTCCGTAGGAAGAGGCCCTTCGCCAACCCTGGTGCAGTAAGCTTTGGCTACGCCTATGATCCTGTCTATGTTTTTAGGGCCTACACCCGTTCCGGTGCACACTCCCCCGCAAGTGGGGTTTGAGCTGGTGACATAAGGATAGGTCCCGTGATCTACATCCAGCATTGTCCCTTGAGCTCCCTCAAATAAGACGCTTTTGCCTTCGTTTAAGGCCTGCGCAACGACCTTCGAGCAGTCGCCGACGTAAAGGGATAATCTATCCTTCCATTCCATGGCTTTATCGTAAAGGGCATCGAAGGAAATCGGCTTTTCGTCGTATATCCTGGTAATTATCTGGTTTTTAAGCCCCAAAATATAATCTAGTTTATCTCGTAGCATTTCCGGGTGCATGAGGTCGCAAACCCTGATGCCCGTCCTGCCGAACTTATCCACGTAACAAGGGCCTATCCCCTGTTCCGTGGTACCTTGGCGTCTTTTGAGCCCTTTGCTTTCTTCAAACTGATCTAAAATTTTATGATAGGGCATGACCACGTGAGCAGAACCGCTCACTATGAGTCTTGCTCTGTCCATACCCTGAGAGGACAATTCATCAAGTTCTTCGAACAGGCGATCGGGGTCAAGTGCCACGCCGTTTCCAACTACGCAGGTCTTTCCGGAATAAAGCATCCCCGAAGGCAGGATGTGAAAGATGTACTTTTTGCCCTCGACGATGACCGTATGTCCAGAGTTTGCACCACCCTGATAACGGACGATCACATCGGATTTTGGCGTTATGGCGTCTGCAACTCGGCCTTTTCCTTCGTCTCCCCACTGCATTCCGACGATAACTTCAGCTTTGCCCTTCATCATGTACATCCACTTCCCCCTCGATAAAAAGCCGCGGTTTTACTCACCTGGAAGCCGACAAAAGACACGCAAGTTCTTCTAGGGTCACAAATTTCACGCCGGCATCGGGACTGGATGCCAACTGGTTTAAAAAAACTAAAGTCGCGGGTCGTACATGACATATAGCGACGATGTACCCTCGTCTTTTGGCAAGCCCTGCGGCTCGCCTAAGCTGAGACCACATGAAATTAACGTCGTCCAAATGATCTATGAAGGCGCCGTTTTCGAGTGCAAGAAGTCCTGCCCTTTTGGCCTCAAACGCTGCCACGGATGAAGCAGCGGTCCTACTGTCCAAAAATATGGATAATCCAGTTTCTTTTAATCCCTCCATCGCAGCGCGCATAACCCTCATGTCCGAGGTCGCAGCAGAACCGCGGTGATTGTTCGCACCTATCGCACCCGGAAGCGATTCGATGGCTCTTTTAACGTTTCTTTTTATCTCTTCATCGCCCATGGAAAGGCCCACTAGATAGGCACCGCCATCTTTGTCTCCGAAGGCCTGCATGGGAATATGAACGAGGAAGGGAATCCCCTTTTCTTTAGCAAGATCTGCCGTCTGCCTGCTTGCGCTTTGAAAGGGTATGATGGCCCATGTCAACGGAAGATCTATCCTTGAAAGCTCCTTAGCCCTCGCATAAGAAAACCCTAGGTCATCGACTACTATGGCCACGTAGGGCCCCTTTTCCAAAGCAGGTCTTAAATCGTCAGTCAAATTTAAGTTTGGTTCTCTATTTGAATTTAACTCCCCCTGATCCGAATTCAAGTGCTTCGAATTGCTTGCTTCGTCTTCTGAAATAACCCCGGTACCGGTTTCTCCCTTGGCAAGGACCGTTTCGACTTGAGCCTCGATTGAAACATCTCTCTTTAAAGCACTAAAAATCAAGCCCAGTCCGAGGCCTGTCAGGAACAAAATTATCGCCCATTTATATTTATCACTTAGCCTCTTCATAACACGCCCGCGTCACTTTCATAGTAGTTTAAAAAACAGCTACAACTTGGCTCCTCTACCTACCTGTAGGGCCTATTTGGCCACCTTAGCCGGCACTTTGACCAAGAGGGCTTCAACCTCTTTTGTGGCACGTTTCAACTGTTCATCATCATCCAACTTTCCCGTGTACTTACCTTCGACCACGATATCGGGTTCAACGCCAACACCATCTATCATGACACCCGAAGGCGTGTAGTACTTGGCGATCGTCACAAACAAACCCGAACCGTCGGGAAGCCTGAAAAGCGTCTGAACCGAACCCTTGCCGAAGCTTTTTTCTCCCACCAAGACGGCTCTTTCCCTGTCTTTGAGCGCACCTGCAACGATCTCTGAGGCACTTGCACTTCCTTCATTTATCAAAACGGCCATGGGCCCGTCAAAGGCCGTCCCGGGCTTTGCGGTAAAGATCTCGTTGGCCTTGTCAACCCTACCGCGTATACTCACGATTTCGCCCCCGTCTAAAAAGTAGTCAGCTACGGCAACGGAGGCATCGAGCAAGCCGCCGGGGTTGTTTCGCAAGTCAAGCACCAAACCCCTTGCTTTCGTTTCGCCTGCTACCTTTAAGGCGCTCAACATTTCTTCCGCCGTCTTTTGAGTAAAATGCTTTATCCTGATGTAAGCAATGTCATTCGTCAATCGCTTTTGACTGACCGATTCGATCTTAATGAGCTCCCTTGTTATGTCGAATCGGAGAAGTTCATCGTGACCTTCACGCCTAACCCAAACGGTAACATTCGTCCCAGGCTCCCCGCGCAGCATTTTGACCACGTCATTTATGTTCCAGCCCAACACGACTTCATCGTTGACTTTGACTATTTCATCCATGGGCTCCAAACCCACTTCGTGAGCGGGAGTCCCCTCAATGGGACTTATCACCAAGATCTTACCGTCTCTACTGCCTATGTATATACCAAGCCCGCCGTATTCTCCTTCTATGTCTATTTCTTCTTGTTTTAACTCGTCAGGATCCACAAACCTGCTGTAGGGATCGCCCCAGGCGGCCACCATTCCCTTCATGGCGCCGTAAAAAAGCTCTTCGTCGCTTTTTTGCTCATCGTCATTTACATGATAGGTCTCAAGTATTGACCTTGTCTGCTTCATCATCCACACGTATTGAGCATCGAAGGGCAAAATATCCTTGAGCTGAAACTCACCGCTTGCACGAGCGGCTAAAAGCCCTCCTGCAAGAAGCGCCACGAGGGCAAGCATGCCGAAAATCAGGCGCTTATTTCTTTCGACGAACCCTCTCACCTAAATCACTCGCTTTCCAAGGAAGCTTTCAATCTGGACTGACAAATTTATCAAGCTAAACCAAAGCGTCGATTCATGCATCGAATAAAACTTCTAAAGTCTGCTTGACCTACGCCCCCCTTTTGCTTATTTATCTTGGCAGGTATTTAAGCGGATCGACGGCGTTCGCGTTTATGCGAACCTCAAAGTGCAGATGCGGCCCCGTGGCAACACCGGTATTTCCTACCCGTCCTATTATGCTGCCTTGATTTACCACCTGGCCTTCCCTGACACTTATGGCAGACAAATGGGCGTATACCGTCGTCATGTCTCCACCGTGATCAATTATTACAACCTGTCCGTAACCTTTAAGCCAGCCGGTAAAAAGCACTTCTCCCCTCGCAGCTGCCTTGACAGGGGTCCCGTGAGCGACATCGATATCGATCCCCGTATGAACTGTCTTGGTCTTAAAGACCGGATGCACCCTCGTTCCAAAATTGCTTATTACGGTACCGTTCACGGGCCAGAGAAGCTTACCCTTGGGCGCCGTAAGTACCGGCCTTTGGCTGCTGGATGCGGTTGCTCTTCTTCTTTTTTCGGCAAGAAGGGATTTGATCTTATCCTGAAGCTCCTTTTGCGAGGCCGCAAATTCGGCCACCGCCTTTTCATGCAAACTTTTTTGGCGTCTTATCTCAGAAAGTAATTTTTTTTGCTCATCTTGAGCTTGAAGCAGTTTTTTTCGCTCCGACTCTAAGGTCTTTTTGTTGGCCAAAAGGTCGTTTTTTTGCCTTTGAAGCTCCTCTTTTGACGCCTCAAGGGATCGTTTTCTCTCTCTTACCTCCACTATTAATTCGCCGTCAGCCTTGGCAACTCTGCCAAGCAAATAAGAGATGCTCATGGCTTCCTGCACGTTTCGAGCCGAGAAAAGAAGTTTATATTGGCTAACTGAGCCATACTTGTACAGAGAAACCACCCTATTGCTCAAGGCACTTTTTGCCTTTACAAGGAGCGCTTCTTCTTCTTTGATCTTTTGCGTTAACTCTTTGATCCGAGCGTTTAGCTTCTTTTCCTTCAGTTCCAAGACCTTGACATTTTGCCTTGTCAATTCTTCCTTTTGATTTATCTCCTCAAGTTCTGACAGCAAGCTTTTTTCCTTTTTTCCGTAAGAAGCGGCTTCCTTTTTGTGTTGGGTGATCTTCGTTTGAATGTATTCAAGCCTTTGTTGTTCCCGCTTTATTTGGTTTTCCAAGTCGTCAGCAAAAGAAGGTATCTCCAAGACGAAAAGTCCGGCTAGGATAAAAAAAATAAAAACATGCCACAAACTCAAACCTTTCCGGCTATGAGTCAGTTTTTCGCGAAAATGCTCTGCCTTACTCACGAGCTTCACCTCCCCCATCGGGGTCATCGCGGCTTCAATGATCTGCGGATGTGCTTATGGACGGCCAACCAACTGCATATCCAGCCTAAAGCCACTCCACCTCCCACTAACAGGCAAAAAAGCCAAAGCGTAATCTCCGGTGAATCCAACATGTTAAAAAAGGGAAGTACCCTGGACAAAACCTCGAGAAGTCGTCGATAGGCCCTCACCAAGAAAAATAGGGCCATGAGAGCTCCCATGCCTCCCAATACGACACCTTGCAATAGAAAGGGCAACGATACATAGTTTGGTGTCGCTCCTACCAAAAGCATGACGCCAATTTCCTCGCGCCTGGAATACAAGGCTATCCTTATGGTGTTCATCATGACGACAAGGCTCGTTATGATGGCAACCAAAAATATCGCCATGGCAAATCTGTTTAAAAAGTAAGCCAAAGAGGCCAGACGTTCGGCAACCTCTCCGGCATAAATCACGTCGTCTACCTCCGGAAAGGCATCAATTTCATTGGCCACCAGGTTGAGATTTTCTGCCTTGTCTACTGTTACTATAACACTTGGAGGAAGCGGATTGTCACCTAAAAGCGAAATGATTTGGTCTCCCTGTCCGATTTTCTCGTCAAGCCGTTTTAAAGCTTCTTCGGGCGAGATGTAGCGCACGTTTGTAATTTGAGGCATGTTTTTCAACCTGCCCATGACAGATTCGACTGCATTTTGATCTTTTAGGTAAGCTTCAATCGTGAGGTCGCTTTCGATCTGGAAGGCCAGGGCGGTAACGTTGATGGAAAGCAAAATACTCATTCCCACGGCCAAAAATACGGCCACTATGGTGAGGAGGGTCAAAAAGACGACGGTAAAATGACGCGTAAGCTGCCTTATCGTATCCCTTATGACGTATTTAAAGGTCGCCATAAAGCTGCACCTCTCCCTTGGGTTCGTCTCTAACGATGCGCCCATGGCCTAATTCGATCACCCTCGCCCTAAAGGCATCCACGATATATTGATTATGCGTGGCCATGAGCACCGTCGTGCCGGAAGCGTTTATGGAAAAAAGGATCTCCATTATGGATTCGGCCGTTTCCATGTCCACATTCCCAGTCGGCTCATCGGCGATGAGCAGAGACGGCATGTTGACTATGGCTCTTGCTATCGCGAGTCTTTGCTGCTCTCCCCCAGACATCTGTTCAGGATATAAAAATCGTCTCCTCCACAAGCCCAGCATGGACAACACTGCCTTTACTCTTTCTTGCACTTGCCTTTTAGGCATCCCTATAGATTCCAGGACAAAAGCCACGTTTTCTGCAGCGCTAAGGTGTGATAAGAGTTTGAAGTCCTGGAAAACAACGCCTATTTGTCTTCGAAAGTAAGGAAGTTGTCCCAACCTTAACTTCCTTAAGTTATAATTGCCCACCATTACCTGACCCGACGAAGGAACCAACTCCCTGTTTATCAGGCGAAGGAGCGTGGTTTTGCCTGAGCCGGTATGCCCTATAAAGTATACAAACTCTCCCTTTTT
Source organism: Acetomicrobium mobile (assembly GCF_937920065.1). Lineage (NCBI taxonomy): Bacteria > Thermotogati > Synergistota > Synergistia > Synergistales > Acetomicrobiaceae > Acetomicrobium > Acetomicrobium mobile. The sequence continues at coordinate 15,043 of NZ_CALETC010000169.1, read as the reverse complement.
TATGTAAAGATATATGTCTTCCAGGGCAACAATGTCGGGGTCGAAGATCTTGGATACTCCGGCCATCCTTATCTCCATCCGCTCACCGCCTTCTCGTAGTCCAGACCTGAGCGACCGCGCCCACTATCTCACGATATTTAAGGGAATAGTATTCCTGGAGCTCGGCAGGCGTACCGCTTTCGCCAAAGCGGTCTTTCACGGCAACGAATCTCAAGGGCACAGGATAGTTGATGCCTAAACTTTCCGCCACAGCACCGCAAAGTCCACCCATGCCGTTATGCTCTTCTGCAACAACGCAGCAGCCCGTTCTTCTCACCGACGATTGAATCAGCTCCTCAGGCAATGGTTTTACACTGTAGCAATCAATGATTTCTGCTTCGATGCCTTGACGGGCCAGTATATCGGCCGCCCTTAAGGCCTCAAACAACATGATACCACAAGCCACTATGCTGACATCGCTTCCTTCCCTGATTATCCTCCCGCCACCTATATGAAACTCGTCCCAGGGAGAATAAAAAAGAGGAACCTCAGGTCGTCCCAGCCTGATGTAAAGCGGTTTGTCATTCTTGTAAGACGAAACAATCATATTTCGAGCCGACCAGTAATCAGCTGGCACGAATATGTTCATGTTTGGCAGCACTCGCATGAGGGCAAGGTCTTCGAGCATCTGATGTGTGCTGCCGTCTTCTCCCACGGTGATGCCCGCGTGGGTCGCCACAAGTTTCACGTCAAGATTGGGCATGGCCACACAGCACCTTATCTGATCATAAGCCCTACCGATCAAAAAAGAAGAAAAAGCCACAGCGTAGGGCTTTTTACCGGCCAAGGCCATGCCGGAGGCGACTTCGACCATGTTTTGTTCTGCTATACCTACGTTATAGTATCTGTCCGGAAATTCATCCGCGAAGGCTTTGACGTAGGTTGAAGAAGCAACATCAGCATCAATCACGATGATATTTTCATTTAATCTCCCAAGCTCCGTCAAGCCGTCCCCCAAAGCTTCGCGCGTGCTCCTTTTTTCCATCGTCATCGCTCTTCCTCGCTCAAGGCTGCCGACTCCTTGCTGAGTTCGTCCAACAACAAAGTTACCTGGTTCCGCGATAAACTTGCCTTTACAGGCATCTCGCCGTTTTCGGCCAAAGTTATTCCCCTGCCCCATTTAGTGTGCGCTATTATGGCCTTAGGAAAGCCCTTTTCCTGAGCAGCTTTGGCGAACGTCTCGCATATGGAAGGAAAATCATGACCGCAGGTCTCAAGACAAAACAGGCCAAAGGCCTCGAACTTTTCCTTCAAAGGTTCCAAGGCCTTTATCGTTTCGGTCTCCCCTTCCATCTGCAGGCCGTTGCGATCAACGATGACATAGAGGTTGTCCAGCTTCCAATGAGAAGCCGTCATCAATGCCTCCCAACAAGAGCCTTCCTGAAGCTCGCCGTCTCCCACCAGACAAAAAACCCTGCTTTCGGGAAAGTCAGTTTTTAACGCCATGGCCATCCCGCAAGATATGCCAATGCCCATGCCAAGAGATCCTGAAGGAGCATCTATGCCTAGGGCATTTGTGTAAAGCGGGTGTCCTTGAAGCAAGGATCCGAGCTTTCTGTAGTTCCAAAGTTCTTGTCTCTCAAAATATCCCCTGCGGGCCAAAACTGCGTAAAGGCTCGGACAGGCATGCCCTTTACTCAATACGAACCTATCCCTTTCTTGCCACCCCGGCAGTTGGGGGTTTACCCTCATGAGATGAAAATAAAGGTAGACGATTATATCCACGCAGGAAAAAGCGGACCCGAGGTGGCCGGAATCAGCCATGGATATCATGCGCAATACGTCTTTTCTTACCTCTACGGCTATACGGCGCAATTTTAGTTCAAGCTCACGCTGCAAAATTTCTCATCTCCCAATGTCGTCCTTAATGCGAGAAAAAAAGCCTCTTGCAAAGTCTTTCTCGCAGTAGCTATTTCTTCGGGCTTAGCCTTTCTAATTCCCGTGATCTTACGATCTAAATCTCCCTCGCCCTCCCACAAAGGTATATTCCACTTCGAGGCAAAAGACCTCACTTTTGGGTCATAAGGGACGGCGATGACAGGAACCTGGTTCATCAAAGCCAATATACAAAAATGAAGGCGCATGCCGACCGCTGCCGTCGCTCCTTCAAAGGCAAGTATCGCGTCTTTTAGGTCTTTTGGCACAACCACGTCATCGAATTTGACGAAGCTTTCCAGACGCTTTAATTCTAGCAGGTCTTCCTCGGACATGCATATCGCCCTAAGATCGTATTCATGCATCTTAGCAAATAATTCCACATTTTGCACCAGCAATTTGGACATGCCCTTGTCGTCTCGCGTTGGCCTTACGTTAAAGACCAAAGTTTTTTTAAAAACTTCTTTGTCGGGTTTATCGAATTTTAGATAAAATACGGGGTCAGGCGCTATTTTTGAATCAAGCCCCAGGGAAGCCAAAAGTTTTTTTGAAGCTTCGTCCCTTACGAACCTGACGCGACAGCGTCTCAGGGCATCTCTGGCTAGTATCCTTGCCGCTTTCGAATTCAGCGGCCCTACCGACTGCCCAAAGGCCCACGGCACGACGCCCGCCACTTGAGCCAAGAGCACGACTCCCCAGTAATAAAGAGATGACCTGAGGCTCGTCGAGTCTTGAAAAAGCCCGCCGCCACCCAAAAGAAAGCTTCTACTTTGCCTTAAGGCATTTAAAACCTCGAGGATATTCCATCTGTTAACTGAGGCTACGCCGAAGCGAGACTTCGTTTTTCGAGGATCCGATGAAAGTACACAAATGCGATCTTTTTTTAAACCCGCCTCAAGGGCCATCTCAATCAGGGCAAGACAAATCAGCTCGTCTCCCAAATTGTCGAAACCGTAATATCCACATATGACAAGATCATATTTCCTCGCCACAAAAAAGTAACCTCCTGAAGGCCTTGACCTTTAGGGCCAAGAAAAACGCGACCACGAGTACGAGGCCGAAAAACGATCCTACCCAAAGGCCATTAAAAACTCTCCAGCATATGAAATATATCCTGGTATGGAAATGACAGAAGCTGTTTACGGCGGAGGCAAATGCCAGGGAAGATGCCATCCTGGCCAGCAAACAAAGCTGTGACCCAAATCGCGTAAAAGAGGCTTTGGACTTCGTCATCCCCATGGCAAGCGCGAGCCAAAGAGCAGGATAACCGATAAATATTTCCTTATTTCGCGGCCTTGCCACCAGGTAGCGTTCAAAGGCGTCTCGCAAGGCCACCTCCCATTTTGGCACGAAGGGAACGTTTCCGCTTCTGAGCAAAACTACGGCTGCCGCCAAAACCAGGACGAACAAAATCAATAGCTCTCCCCATATGGGAGGACGCTTTAAAACTTCGCCCACCTTTTCCGGGTAACGTCGCCTTGTCATATCGTGCAGCAATACGAGCAGAGGCGGAAGTGCCAACGTTGCCTTTACGCCGGAGAAGGTCAAAAGACGCATCATGTAAAGGGGGGTACCGAAAAAAGAAGACAAGGCAAACCCCACGGCAAGCACCGTACACATACCCTTTAGCAATCCGTACAAGGGTTTTTTGGCCTCAAGTACTGCAAGAGTAGCAGCAAAAGCCCCAAAGGAGGCAAGAAAAGCTCCCATGATCTTTGCAGCTATGCCAAGATAGTTGGACCCAAGAGCCAGTGCGGCAACGACAAGGGCAATTCCCAGAAGCCATTTCGTAGATACGAAGACCTTTTCTTCCTCCATAGAAGCTAAAAAGATCAAAAGATAAAGGCTCGCTGTCAAAAAAGAAACGACAGCCCACGAATTGCGCACCCACTCAGGATAGGGTTCGCCGAACTTGAAGACGAACCCGTCCCTTTCAAGCAAACTTCTTAAATAGGCTAAATCTTGCTCGAAGCTTTCGATCCAGGGACCTGACGCGACCTCGTAAGGGCGCAAGAGCAACACCCTGACCGACCTCTCCCTGGCAGCCCTTGCGAATCGCTCGACCAACGTTGGTCGAGACAGGTTTCTGGAGACAATTTCCACCGTGGTAACGCTATGCAAGGGAAGAATATTGGGAAAAGACTTCCAAGAAATTTCATTTTCGCCTATCAGGCGAGCAAATTCCGGCTGCAAAAGTACGGCGCCATATTTATTCATCACTTCCATGATGGGAGAAAAATCGGGATAGCCGAAGACCACTGAACCTTGCGGCAAAATACCCCTGAGTCTCCAAAGGGAGGCAAAAAGCAAATCCAAGCTTTTAGCCGCGTCCTCGGAAGAAATCCCAAAGGTGGGAGAAGGCCTGTAAACTAAGGGAACGTTTAAGTGGGAAAGGCGCCTGCAGGCCACCAGGTCCGGTATGACGCCAACCTCCAAAAGCTCTTTCGGCTCCCTGGGCAAGACGTATATGCTGCCTCCGGAAACAGCGTATGTGGCGCAACCCGGAAAGCGGGCTTTTAGATATTTTTCAAAAAACCAGTCGTCATATTCCTTGGGAATGAAGAGGGCTGCGTTATCAGAAAGACTATCGGAACTTCTTTCGGGAAGAAGGCTTCTTAAAGTGCCCCATAAAACGGGGGAATCACCATCTCGCAAATCTGCTCCCGTTAAGTCCTTGAAGGAAACGGCCGTTATTCCGCCATTAAATAAGCGGCTTAACATTTCTTCAAAGTCAACCCCGGACTGACGCGCCATAGCTTCGACATCCGCGTATTCTACTAGCAGGGTCACGTCTTTTTTCATCGACTCTTCCTTGAATCTGGCAGTTAATCCCAACACTCCGGTTACGATGGTCAACGCCAGCAAGGGCAAGACAAGTTTTTTTAAAAAAGCTCTCACTCGACACACCTCCACTGGTCTTCGAGAGGCCAACCCATTCGTTCCAGCAATTGGGACAATTTCGCCAAGGGAAGGCCAACCACGTTAAAAAAGCAGCCTTCAATCCTTTCAATAAGAAGAGATCCCGCGCCCTGCACTCCATAGGCGCCGGCTTTGTCCATGCCTTCCCTCGTTTCCGCATAAGCCCAAAGGGCTTTGCGGCTCATGTTTCTAAAGGTTACACGCGTTACCTCGTGATCGGTTAGTAATATGCCTTCCTTCATGACGGCCAGCCCCGTATAAACTTCATGAGTGCGACCGTTCAACTTCAGCAACATCCCATAAGCTTCATCCAAGGACGAAGGCTTGCCAAGGACCTGACCGTCAATGCAAACGACCGTATCGGCACCGATTACGTAAAGGTCTGGATAAAGAGGCGCCGCCGATGAGGCTTTTTTGATCGCCAGGCGCTTTACCGCTTCGGCAGGAGAGGGAAAAACCTCGACATCTTCTTCGACGTCAGGAGATAAAAACAATACGTCCCACCCTAAAAGCTCGGTCAGCAACGCCCTACGCCTGGGGCTATTCGAGGCCAAAACAATTCGCACGTCACGTCTCACCTTCAATGGCTCATCCTTTCGCTTAGAAACATAATATCAAAACATTCCAATCACAAAACCTATGCCCGCCGTAAGAAGACAATAGAGGGAAAAGAACCTCCACCTTCCAAAAATCACTATTTTTTTCATGAAACGAAGCGACGCCAGGCCACAAAAAAAGGCCAAAACGCAAGCATAAAACCAGCCGTCGGGCAAGACCGCCTGTTGCTTTACGACCTTCGTGCCCTCGAGCAAAGTTGCTCCCATTATGGCCGGGAGCGAAAGAAGAAAGGAAAAGCGAAAGGCCTCTTCTCTTTTAGCTCCCGTCATCAAGGTAGCCACGATTGTACTGCCCGATCTTGATATTCCGGGCATAACTGCAAATCCCTGGGCCAGACCGGCAATCAGACCGGTCCAAATATTGATGCTTTTATCGCTCAAAGCAATGCGTCCTGCCCAGTTTAAAAGTGAAGCCGTGACGATGAGGCCGCAAGCAACGGCCCAGGGGACGCCAAAAGCCCTGGAAGCTACGCTTTCAATGGGTAAGGCAACTATAGCGGTGACAAATGTCCCAAGTATCACTGCCCAACCGTACTTCCAACCCGAACTTTCTCTTAAGCTTTTATCGGTCAAGCCAAGGAACCATTCCTTCGATAACTCCAGGATATCACGCAAAAAATATACAAAGATTGACATCATGGTGGCAAAATGGAGAAAAACATCGAAGGCCAGGGGAGGGTCATCAAAGCCGAACAGATTTTGTGCCAGGGCGAGATGACCCGAGCTGCTGACCGGCAAAAACTCCGTAACTCCCTGAAGGGCGCCCAGGAACAAAGTGTGAAAAAAGCTCATCTTGCCAGCTCTCCTTGAGCAATCTTTGAAGCATAACCATTACCCTGAACCTCGTTTACCATGACCAAGATCACCGGCGGAGATAGGGAAAATTTTCGAAGCACTTTTCTCACCGCGCTTTTGACTCGCGAAGCTACGTCATCGTCTTTCTTTCCCGCTTTATTTCCCATCCTGAAGGTTTTGACAGCCTTTTCCACAGCCTCCTCGATGTTGCTGTAAAGCTCGTTGGCATCCAGGCGATGCAAAAAGCCTCTGCTTTCTACAGAAACTGGGGCCACCAGGTTGCCGTAAGGGTCATGTGCAATGGAGATGCACACGACGCCGTCCTCAGCAAGATCCTTTCTTTCGCCAAGAAGCCCTCCCTTCAGATCTCCGTAAGTGCGACCGTCCACTATATATGCCCCTACTGGTACTTTTTTCGAGGTCCTGGCTTGCTTTTTGGTTATGCTTAAAACGTCCCCTTTTTCCAGGATGAATACGTTTCTTGCCGGCATTCCCACTTCTTCTGCCAGCTGCTTATGTCTGACCAGGTGCCTGTATTCCCCATGAAGGGGCACGAAGTAAGTAGGATTGACCAGGCTTAACATCATCTTTAATTCCTCGCGCGAGGCGTGCCCAGATACGTGAACATTTTGTTCTGCCTCGTATATTACCTCGCAACCCTGCCTGAAGAGGTCGTTTATCGTTCTGTGAACAAGCCTTTCATTTCCCGGGACGGGAAGGGCGCTTATGACGACCAGGTCCTTTGAGCCAAGTTTAATGTACTTGTGATTGCCACGGCTCATGAGCACTAAACCCGAAAAGGGCTCGCCCTGACTTCCCGTAGTTATGACAACCAGCTTGTTATGCGGAAAATCCTCGATTTGCGAGGGTTGGACGAAAACGTCATCGTCCACGTCCATATATCCCAGCTCCCTGGCGCGAGCGACGTTTGCCACCATGCTTCTTCCTATGAGCACAACTTTGCGGTTAAACCTCGTGGCCGTTTCTATTACTTGCTGAACCCTGTGCAAGTTGCTTGCAAAGGAGGATATTATGATGCGCTTATTTCTGTAAAGCCTGAAGGTCTGCTCCATGGTCTTTCCGACCATGCGCTCCGAAGGAGTAAACCCGTCACGCTCCACGTTTGTCGAATCGGACAACATCAAAAGCACGCCCTCTTTCCCCAAGGTTGCAAGCAGGGCATAATCCGTTGCCCGCCCGTCAATGGGAGTGGGATCGAGCTTAAAATCTCCCGTGTGCAGCACGACCCCGACAGGCGTATATATTGCGTATCCGACACCGTCCGGTATCGAGTGACAGACGGAAAAAGGCCGTACCTTGAAGCACCCGAGTTCTATCTCGTCTCCCGCCACGATTTCGTGGGCTTTGAGCTCGTAGTCTGGCGCTATTTCTTCGAGCTTCCCCTTTATAAGCCCAAGGGTAAGCTTAGTGGCATACACGGGGCAATCCAACTCTGGAAGTATAAAGGGCAAAGCCCCTATGTGGTCATCATGACCGTGAGTTATGATGATTCCTCGGATCTTTTTTTTATTTTCCAAAAGATATGCCGGGTCAGGTATTACAAAATCTATGCCCAGCATCTCCTCATCTGGAAACATCAATCCACAATCGATCACTAACATGTCGTCTCCGTATTCGAGCACGTTCATGTTCTTTCCTATTTCTCCAACACCACCAAGAGGAATGAACCTCAAGGCGGTAGTTCTTCTGCTATTTCGCGAACGCTTCTTGCATTTCGCTGCGTTTCTTTGCACTAACACTTCACCTCCACGTCAAAATGGAGGGGGACCTTTGTCTCCCTCCAAAGCTCACGTAAGTCTACGAATAAGCTTTTAAAACACCTTTCTAATCTGAGTAATCTTTATCATCTTTTTTCCTTCTCCTGCAGGCATCAGGGGCCTTTTCCGGAGTGAACTCGCTCCGTGAATGGTACACTTTGCGCTCGGGCGTGGAATTGTGATCTCTTCGAGAAGAAATTGCCTCAAAGATCAATTCGGCCGTGCCCTCGCTCGCAAAGGCCTTTATGTATTTGGTAGCCCATTCCTCCGTTTCGGCGACAATTTGCTCCTGTATTTCTTCGGGCAACGCCATTATCTGGTCATGGAAGGGCTTGTTCGCCTTCTTGTAATCGCCCGATTTCCTGCTGTAGCCCTGCTCGTCAGCCCAGGCCACGATCTTATTCCACAAATCTATGGGAATGCCTCTTTTTGGGTCCTTGACGTAGGAACCGTCCTTTATCACAGCGTTGCCAGTCTCGGGCTCGATCTCAAGCCCGAAAATTATGTTCTGCCACAAGGTGCCGACGTTTCCCTTGTTTATCCCGTACTTGGGAAACATCGCCGCCTTATCCAAGGGGGTGCCCGATATGCCGTGCTGCGCTATGGAAACCCCGTAACGAGCAATGGCATCGGCAATTTCTTTTGTACGATTCAGGTCAATCCCCTCTATTTGTCCTACCGTTTTGTCATAGGTCCCATGCATGCTCCCGTTGGAAATGGCGAGAAGATCGGGGAAGATGCACCAGGCGTTAAGCCCACCAACGAAGAAGAGCGCCTCTTCAAGGGTGGTCAGATCCCCGGGACCCTTTATTTCACCCACTTCCACTTCCAAGCCCAAGTAGGCGGGAATATGTTGGGCCACATCTCTCGTATACATCAAATTTTCCCAATCGGGATTATGAGAGGCGTCAATTGCCACTGACGTCCAGCCTCGTTCTATTATCTGCCTCAAGTGCGCTATAGCCTTATATACATCAGACATGGATTTTATGGTGTAGTGATCTACATGCAACCCGAAGATCACGCCATGTCCGAGTTCCTTTGAATATTTTACCGCATAATCGGGGACGTTGTCATATGTACAACCGCAATAAGTGGATTCTGACTTGGCAAGTTCTATCAAAACCACCGAGTTGAGCTTCTTCGCGGCCCGAAATACGCCTTTTATCGTCAGGGGATTTCTAGCGTTGGCGGCCAAAACGACGGCACCCTTTTTCCTGGCAGCCTCGATTATATCCCTGCCGCTGACCAGGCCAACGGGTTCATCCCCATATATTGCCTGCACGTTTAGGGGTCTTTTTTTTAGCAGCTCCTTATAGGATAGGCTTTCTACTTTCAACTGAGACACCTCCTGCCGATTTTTCAGACCATGACACAGAATTTAGCATCAAGCTAAAGGTTAAACTTAAGAACAAATAAATTGTAACACGCAAAGCGAAATTAGTCTTAAATATTTTTAAGAAAGCCCTTGCACTGCCGCAAGAGTCATGATAACATAACTTTCGCCGAAAGGCATAGCCCTGGGGGATCGTCTAATCGGCAGGACGCATGACTCTGGATCATGTAGTGGTGGTTCGAGTCCACCTCCCCCAGCCATAAATTTCAAGTTGTGGCCCCATCGTCTAGTGGTCTAGGACTCCGGGTTCTCAGTCCGGCAACAGGGGTTCGAATCCCCTTGGGGCTACCATTTTTTATTGAGGTTTTTCGACCATGGCGAAAAGCTACCTTTCAGTGGGCATAATAGCAATCGTAATAATAATCAGCTTCACCGTGGGGATAGTTGTGGGTTTTTCAGTAAACCTGGGAAACGCCCTTCTCTCCCATCCTGACAGATATAAACTAATCATCAAAGAAGACGACACGATGATGAAGTTTGACTCCTCCTCGGGCAAGTTATGGATATATGACCCTTCACGACGCGACACCGAAGAGGGCCCGTGGATCCCCGTAGATGAAAATTAGTTACGCAATATGACCTCGCCGTGAGGTTGAAGGACCGTCCCCTTTTGGACTGCTATTTTGCCGCCAAGGATCACGTACTCAATTCCCTTCGGGGAAATAAGCGGATCCTTAAAAGTAGCGCAATCTCTGAGTTTTTTGGGATTAAATATGACCAAGTCAGCTTTATATTCCTCTTTTATATTTCCTCTGTCTTCAAAGAAAGAAGCCTTTGCCGGCAAATAGGTGGCTTTGCGTATTGCTTCAGGCCAAGAGAATCCCTCTCTTAAGAGGATTTTAAAGGCCCTCGGGAAAGTGCCACACACGCGCGGATGGCCCTGGCCATTTTTTAAAACCGCATCGGAAGCTATTATGCAATCAGAATGTTTTAAGGCAGCTTTTACCTCTTCGCCGTCCATCACATGAGCTATGATCAGTGTGTCGGGTTCTTCTTTTCTGAGCTTTATATAAAGTTCTTGCGTTAGCTTTTTTCCTCGGTATTTGCCAGAGGCGACTTGCAAGTATGAAAAGCCCTTCTTCCAGCGCTTTTCAAAGCCCGGGTCAAAGACTGCAGAGCCAATCTGGGTGCAGAAAGCCTTATAGGGGTAGGAATCAAAGGTCACATCGACGTATGCCTTGGCTTCTTCTATCAATTTCAATGCCTCCCGGATGCAGCCAAAGGAAGCCATGCTCGCCAAATGGGATATTTGAACCCTGACGCCGCAATCTTTGGCCAAAGATATGGCCTCTTTTACGCCTTCAAGGGATTTTTCACCATCATACCGCATGTGCATGGATACCCATCTTTTATCATATTGCGCTACTACTTTGGCAAGCTTGCACATCTCCTCGTAGCTCGTACCGGGCACGTACTCAAGCCCCAGGGAAAGGCCGAAACTGCCCTTCGATAACTCCTGCTTTAAAATTTCGACCATGGCCTCTATGGACGAAGCGCTCGCGGGCATATAGTGATTGTTCAGGCCGACTTTTTCCCTTAAAACCTGATGCCCCGTGAAAAACCCCAGCCTGAGGTAGCGAGGCCTTTGAAGCAACTCTTCAGATATTATGGGTCCCACTCCGCAGTTTCCCGCTATGGCCGTCGTAACTCCCTGTAAGAGCAAAGCTTTTTCGACCTCGTTTTCGGCCGAGTTCTCGTTGTGCATGTGGGTATCGATGAAACCGGGCGAAACGTAAAGCCCCTTGGCGTCAATTAAGATTTCGACTTCCTCGATGACATCGCTTCCTACGTAAACTATCTTGCCGTCCGCAACTCCGATGTTAGCCTCATAGATCTCGCATTCTTGCGGGTCAATCACGGAACCATTCATGACAAAAAGGTCTAAACTCATTTTATCCTCCCTGCCTTAAACCCCTTCTCCCTTTTAAGGCACGTCAAAGGGTAAGTTATCGCGCAAAAACAGGGGTTATTTAAAAAATGCCCTTATTCGCGAAGCCCTAAGGCTCCACGTAATTTTATGCGATTTAGGATAAAGCCCTGACAAGCCTGTTTATGCCTTCCCGTAAAATCTTTCTGGGACACCCTATGTTCATTCTGACAAAGCCCGCACCGTCGGGTCCAAAGTTCAAACCATCGTTTAAACCAAGTTTCGCTTTTTCTATCAAAAATTTCATTAACTCATCTTGTGATAATCCAAGTTTTCTAAGATCAAGCCACAGAAGGTAGGTTCCTTCGGGACTTATTACGTCCACACCCGCTTTTTGCAGGGCAGAAACTGCAATATCTCTATTTTCTTCCAGGTACAAAATAAGCTCGTCGAGCCAATCCTTTCCATATCGGTAAGCAACCTCAAGCCCAAGTATACCAAAAAGGTCGCCAGAACCAAAATGAAGCCCCTTTAATATCTTTGAAAGTTTTTCCCTCATTTCCGCATTCGGCACTATGGCGTAAGCATTTTTAAATCCGGCGATGTTAAAGGTCTTGCTGGCGGACATAAAAGTCACCGTGTTCATCAGGGACTCTTCGTCCAGCGAGGCAAGGGGGGTATATTTGTGGCCAGGGTATACGAAATCGCAATGAATGTCGTCGGATAAGATCGGGACTCCCGCTTTGAGGCAGGCCCTTGAAAGGGAGAGCAGATCTTCGGCAGTCCAAACGCGTCCCACCGGGTTATGAGGGTTACACAACAAGAAAGCCTTCGCAGAAGGCAACTGCCTTTCAAGCTCACTGAAATCCATGTGCCATTTTTCGCCAAGCTGCAAACGATTGGGAAGAACCTGCCTGTCAAGCGATTCTATCACCTCAAAAAAGGGAGGGTATACCGGCGGCTGGATCATGACGCTGTCGCCCTGGGAGGTAAAAGCCAAGATAGCGGCAGCTATCCCGGGCATGACGCTTGGCACGTCGACGATCCAATCGCCTTTTATTTCCCAGTCGTACCGCTCGCGAACCCAATTTATTATGGCCTCGTAATAGCTTTCCGTCCTTACGGGATATCCGAAGATCCCGTGTTTAGATCTTTCTACGATAAGCTTTATCACTTCTGGAGGCGACTTGAAGTCCATATCGGCCACCCACATTGGCAGGACATCATCTGTTCCAAAATGCTTTTTTAACCCGTCCCACTTTTCGCTGCACGTTCCCTTGCGATCTATGACCTCATCAAAATCATATTTAGCCATGTAAATGCTCCTTCCGGTGAAGTTGGCCAAGCCCGCTCATACGCTTAATCTACAGGCATGGCATGAAATGTCCCTGAAAAACTTAGCTGTCGACAAAAAGGCTTGAAATGGCGGAGACAATTTTTTTAGCCGAGGCTACGTCCCCTTTAGCCTCTTCGTCCGATATGGCAGGCCAGTCGCCAGGGTGCCCCGCCTCCACGGCCCACTCAGAAAATTTCGCAAGCTCACTGTGATCTAAAGATAGTCCTTCACAGGGACAATGCTCCAATATAAGCTTATAGAGGGCGTTAAGATCGTGGCTCCGCGGAAAAGGAATCCCCATTGAAATTAAAAAGGCCTTCAAAGCCCTTTCGGCCCCCATGGCAGACAGCCAGCAGGCATGCCGATTAAAGCCCAGCCCCAAAATTCTTTCGGCGACCTCGACGTCATCTTCCGCGCATTCAAGCCAAATACGGGCTTCTTCTACGTAAGGCTTCATATCCTCGTATAACACCTTGCCCTCCTTTAACATAGAGTACAATAAAGTTCCGGGAACGCTGCCCTTGATCGACAGCTCCTCAGGGGTAGCGACGACCACGTCCTTTCCGCAAAGAAAATCGCTCAACGCCACTCGCATCGCCACCGCCATATCCCTTTTATTAACACCGCGAGGAACAACGACCAAAAAATCCACATCGCTGTCCCAAGTCTGCGTACCCCTGGCAAAAGAACCATACAGTATGATTTTAAGAGGGCTAAACTCTTGTTTGAGCACTTCAACTATTGATTGGATCATTTCATCCATGTTCTCGCCTCTAATTTGATGTCCCTCCCTTTTCAGTCTTTTCCTCCGAAACGTCGACCGGCGCAGCTTCCGATACATAGACCATGTGAGTCGGGTAAGCAAATTCTATGCCCCTCTTTTGGAATTCCTCCAAAATCGCCAGGTTGATTTCTTGCTGAACGTCCATGTAGAGGGCATAGCTCGAGGATAACACGTAATAAACTACTTCAAAGTTCAGGGAAAATTCGCCGTAACTTGCAAAATGGGCCCGATCGAAGCGCGTGTTTTCTATGGAAGTGATGATTTCTTCGACGATGTGGGGAATCTCTTTTAACTTTTCAAGGGGAGTTTGAAGTACAACACCGAAGGAAAAGGCAATCCTTCTTTCGTACATACGTTTGTAGTTCCTAATCCTGCATTTTAAAAGATCGGAGTTTGAAAAAACGAGCTGCTCACCAGTCAAGCTGCGCATCCTGGTGGTCTTTAAGCCTATGTGTTCGACCGTTCCGGAATAGCCATCTATGACGATATAATCGCCCACCAAAAAGGGCTTATCCAATACTATTGACCAGGAGGCAAAAAGATCCTCAAGTATGTTTTGCGCCGCCAAAGCCACTGCGATGCCGCCTATTCCTAAGCCTGCGATCAGGGCCGTAACGTCGATGCCCATATTTTCCAGGGCGATCAGAACAATTATACCCCAAAAAAGGAGCTTTCCCATGAAGCCCAGCGCCGAGAGCATCGTTGCCATTGAGGGATCTTCGTCGGCTTTCTTCTTGATTTTTGTGTCTCGCCAATAGTTTATGGCCTTATCTCCCCACAAGCCAACCTGAAAGAGCAAGAAAAGTATCACCAGAATTGATATAGCTCGCGACAGCCTTACGGGGAGGGTTAAAAGCGATGAACCTATGAGAATGGCGAGCAAAACCAGAAAATAGACGTTTATTTGACGTACTAAATTCAACATTAAACCTAAAACCACGTTGGGCCTGCGAGCATAAAGAATCGAGATGTACTTATCCGCAAGCCTTTTTGCATAATATAAAACACAGAAAGAAATGGCCATGACAACTACTGCGGCAAGCCACGTGCCAAGAGTGTTGCCCCAAATTTGTAGGCTCATAGGCAAAACCTCCTTCAAGTTGCGCCAATTTCAAGTTACGCCAATCTACTTGTCTTAGCTGGCCAGCTATCCGCCGTTTCCTCGGAGTCTCTCTTCCCAGGTGACGATGGAATGATAAAATTCGCGGTCACCATAATCCAGCCCACGGGTTATTTCTGTCACATGGGTGTGTTTTGCATTTACCCTCTCAAGCACGTAATCCACGGCAACCTCCGGAAGAGTTTCGCTGCCGCAGGTATATATATCCAAAGCCACATACCCCAGCTCAGGCCATGTGTGAATTGAAAGGTGAGATTCACTTATGACCACTACTCCGCTTACTCCGTTTGGCGGGAAGCGATGAAAGGAAACTGTCCAAATATGAGCTTTTGCGTGCCTCGCCGCTTCGACAAGTATTTCTTGCATTTTTTCGATTTCCCCTATCACGTCATTACAGCCAGAGGCCTCGACGATAAAATGATGTCCCCTCGGATCCATGCAAAACACCCCCTTTTTATATTTCCTACCCAAACAAGACCAAGCTAAGTTTAATACAAAGGAGCTCATATAAAAAGCC
>NZ_CALETC010000168.1:0-1326 GCF_937920065.1 Acetomicrobium mobile | reverse complement strand
ACTGCTTGCAATGACTCAGTTACCGACAGCTTATCTTACCTTGGGCATTTTGGGTAAAAGATTTGCCATAGTATCGAGAAAAGTTAAGGCAGTAACCATCATCGATGTCATCGGCGAGAGGTATGAGGGCAATTCGTGGGTGGTTTGGCTTGCATCCATTGGGGCAATTATATTTTTAATTGTTGCAGTTGTAGGACAATTCGTCGGCGGCGCTAAACTGTTTCAAAGCATAACGGGTCTTCCTTATATGTGGGGACTTTTCTTATTTGGAGGAATCGCGCTGATTTATACCGCCGTCGGGGGCTTTAGGGCAGTCGCGCTGAGCGACGCTATCCAGGGCACTGTAATGTTGTTTGGCACGATATTAATATTAGTCGTCACGATAATAGCAGGCGGAGGCGTATCTAACATACTTGGCACCTTAAATTCTATTAATCCCGATTTGCTCACTCCTTATGGGATAGATAACTTCATAGCTGTTCCGTGGATATCTTCCTATTGGGTGTTAGTTTGCATAGGAATTCTCGGTTTGCCACAAAACGCCATTAGAGCCATGGCGTACAAAGACAGCAAGTCCATGCACAAAGCCATCGTCATTGGAACTGTAGTATCCGGTATTTTGATGTTAGGCCTTCACTTAACGGGCGTGCTTTCAAGAGGGATCATCGTAGGTATACCGGAGGGGCTAACGGTTGATCACGTCATGCCACTGCTTGCCATAAAACTGCTGCCTCCGTGGTTAGTTGGCATATTTTTAGCCGCACCACTAGCTGCCATCATGTCTACAGTGGATTCACAGCTCATACTTATGTCAAGCACTATAGTAAAAGATTTATATCTAAACTATATAAATCCAAGAGCGGGCGAAGACCAAAAAAGACTGACCAAATTGAGCATGATATGCACAGCCGTACTGGGGTTAATCATAATAATAGCGTCCATAAAACCCCCGTCGCTCATTATATGGATTAATTTATATGCCTTTGGAGGGCTGGAAGCCACATTTTTTTGGATGCTCATACTTGGCCTTTACTGGAAAAGGGCAAATGCGTATGGGGCCATTGCATCCATGATTACCGGAATTGTGGGGTTTATCACTATAAGCAAGTTTTGGCCCAGACCTTTTGGGACTCATCCAATCGTTCTTACCTTGGCATTAGGGTTGATCGCATTCGTGATCGCAACCTATGCAACCAATCCGCCAAAGGAAGAAACGATAAAGAAGTTTTGGGGCGTATAGCTAATACCAGAATGATGCAATGATCACGGTGCTTGCAAGCCCGGTGTGTCTTTTAGCTCAGGATGAATAATGTCAAAGCAGCTAAA
>NZ_CALETC010000167.1:0-5885 GCF_937920065.1 Acetomicrobium mobile | reverse complement strand
CGACGACCACGTCAAACAAATATTCGAGAAGGGCCTCGAACACATCCGCGAGAAAAAAGACTAAATTCCCAGTTCCCGGGGTCTACCATTATAAAACCCCAAAGTCGTAGAAGAATGAAATAAAATTCTTCAATGTCCTTATAGGCCGCCAGGTCTATGCAGGCTTGAATCGCGCGCTGTAGGTTAAGGACGAATATATCCTGCTTGTCAATATCTTCAAGGCATTCGGGGTCAAGACGCGTAACGTCAAGGATTCTACCGAGACATTTTTGTATCGTTGCAACCTTTGCCAAAACTACGTCCCTGTCAGGCAAAATGTCGCCTCCTTAAGATGCCTTCTTCGTTTTTTCAACTGGTGAGTTATTTAAATATACAATAACTCATTAGCATAAATTAAAAGCTATTATAGCCTGCTAAAATAGAATGAAGGGGAATTAAATCTTTTTCAAGAAGCTTTCCAGTTAATTAATCTTCCGGTACTATTTTATAGTGTTTTGGTTCTATGGTCGTAATCAGTTTTTCTATGGTCAGCATCCCAAGTATCTCAATGTTTTGCATTCGAGGGTCAGCACTTCAGTTGAAACGCTGTATTTCTTGAAGGTAATTCATTTAACAATGGGCAATGCGATGGTACCTTCCCTTAACGCAACAATAGTATCATCGTCTCTAAGATGGCTGCATGCATTGTCGACAGCATCTTGCAGTGATGTGTAAATCCCTATACTTGTTCCAGATAGTATGGATTCGTCTAAGTTATTGCTGACAATGTCAATCGAGGCATACTCCATCACTTGAGCGCCGGCATAGGCAGCAGCCAAGCAAAGCATATCTTCTTCCTGCGATTTCCGAATTATCTTCATTAAATTGTCAATGCCTAAAGTCATCAACTTAATAAGATCAGGGTGCTCCCCAATCCCTTCCTCGAGCTGAGCAACCAGGATTATTCGCCCTCCCTGATGAATCACCAAATGAGCTGCATAAAGAGCTTTAAAGGCTTGCCATAAATTAGCTTCTTCGGGGTAGGCAGATAATATCAAAATATCGGACTTAGGCATCGCCACGCCGAATACCTTTTTTGCCTTTCTTATGCCTTCTTCATGAGCAGGAACAGGAGCACCAGCAACGATGTCTGTGACGTCTCCGGCACCGTTATATATTGTATTTACGATAAAATTGAGCCCGGCAGTTCTAGCAACATACCGTATCTCATCCAAAGCCGTATTAGATTCGGAGCCTAAACATATACTAGGATCTTTCGTAACGAGCAGATGCGTTGCCGCTATAGTTTCTTTCCCACAAACTCCAGGTTGGACTATTTTGCCCCCTCCAGACCAGCCGCAATATCTATGGGGCAGTATCGATCCGATACCGATGACAAGGTCGTGCTCTTTAAGCAAAGGGTTTACGTAAATGGGAGTCCCAATATTTGTGCGACCAATGTAACTTAAAGGCGCCTTATAGTCATGGTTGTAGCATCTAAACTGATCAAATATTTCTTCTCCGACTTTCCTTCTCATTTCATCTTCCTTCAATGGCCTATGTGAACCCAAGGCGAAGAGAATTGAAATATTTTCTTTGTAAATATCCCCTTTTTGAAGTTCTTCAATGACGAACGGTAAAATAATGTGTGCAGGAGTTTGCCTTGTTATGTCATCTACAAGAATAAGCGCTCTTTTGGTTTCCTTTGCAAGCGTTGTCAGTGGTTCGCTTTGGATAGGGCAAGCTAGAGATCTTTTTATTTCGCTTTCTAAATTCTCAAGAGGGGCAGTTTCAGAAACCGAAAAAAATCCCTTGAAATTCTTTTTTGGGATTTCCGCAGTAAGTTCGAAGCGTCCGCAGGGCAACGAAATATTGACAGTGTTACACATATCACATTACCTGTACAGCAGGTCGACCAAGCAAAGGCTTAAGCTTGGGAAAACCGTCAAGATGACCAGCAAAAGTACCATATATAATATAAATGGTATCATCTCTTTAGTCATTCGCTCGATGCTAACATTTGAAATCGCCGAAGCAACGAAAAGATTGCATCCATAGGGAGGAGTTACGAAGCCAGTTGCCAAAGCAACCGTTAGGACAATGCCAAAATGTATGGGATCCATCCCTAAGTTTTTCATAACAGGCAAGAAAATTGGAGTTAATATGATTGTAGAAGAAATATTATCTATAAAACATCCGACGATCAAAAGAAATACGATTATCAATAACATGACTACGATCATATTGTTAGAAATAGCCGACAAGGCCATCCCAATTTTTTGAGGGATTTGTTCCATAGCCAAATAGTGTGCGAAGGCCATCGAAAGGCCTATCATGAATGATGTTGCACCATTAACAAGAGAGGCTTCGCTAAAAATATTGAATAAAGACTTGAAGGTCAATTCTTTATACACAAATTTTCCTACAATAAGGCCATAAACGACCGCTACGACGGCGGCTTCCGTAGGGGAAAAGATTCCAGCGTATATCCCGCCTAGAATAATTACCGGAATCATCAACGCCCAAAAAGAATCTATAAAATTCCTCCAAAAACCACGCCTTGCCACTTCGTCTTTGGTGGCGGGGAAATTTCTCCTTTTTGCAACATAATAGCAAATTACCATAAAGCCCAGTCCAACCAATATCCCGGGTATTATACCTGCAATGAACATTTGTCCCACAGAAGCTCCAGAAACGACGCCATATATGACAAACGGGATACTTGGAGGGATGAGAACGCCTACTATACCCGAAGCCGCTGTTAGGGCCGCACCGAAGCTCTCGGGGTATTTTTTCCGCATTGCGGGGATCATGAGCATCCCAATGGCAGAAACGGTGGCGACCGCTGACCCTGATATTGCACCAAAAAACATGCATGCAATCACGGTAACCATCCCTAACCCACCGGCTATGTCGCCAACCATGCTCTCGGCTAGCGCAACAAGCCTTTTCGAAATACCTCCTGAACTCATCAAAGATCCAGCCAAAATGAAAAACGGAATGGCAAGGAGGGGAAAGGAATCAAGTGCTGCGAAGGCATCCTGAGCTATTATAATAAGAGGAATATGGCTTGTAAAAAATAATGTAAGAGCTGTTGCTAGACAAATAGAGATACCTATGGGAACTCCTATAAACAGCCCAAACGTAAGAAGAACAAAGAGCAATAAAATTTCCATGTCTACTCGGCCTCCCTTTCCGGTTTTTGCGTTCGTATTTCTGTGACAATTTGCTCAACGAGCCTGACGCACATAAGAAGACATCCCACGGGGACCGAGGCATAGGCAAATGCCATAGGCATGCGCATGGCAGGCGAGACCTGGCCTTGCTGTAAAATGATTAAGGTTAACTTTCCGCCTGAATAGGCCAGGAAAAAACTGATCCCAAGCCACACTAACAAAGATATGAAATAAACTACTTTTTTCGGCAAACCATGCAAAGAATCGAGCAACATTGTTATTTTAAGATGTGCACGTTTTTTGACGGCAAAGCTTGCCCCTAACCATACCTGCCAAACGAAAAGATATCTTGCAAGCTCTTCAGTCCAGGAAAGGGAATGGTTAAAGACATATCTCATGACAATTTGAAAAAACACCAATGCCACGGAAAACATGAGGCTCCACACGAGCAAATATTCCTCAAAATGGTCCCAAATCTTCTTACCCAAGCCAATCACCTCCTATTCGCAAGCTGGCTTATAGAGAAGGCTAATACTATAAGCCAGCTTACAAGCGTTTACTTTGCTGTATTAAAATTATTCAATTAACAATAAATATTTTCGATAGCAACAAATAACTACAGCATGCTTATCGACCTGACAATTTTATTCATTTGCCTTTATTGCCATCTCAATAAGATCGGCGCCAATAATATTCTTATATTTCTCGTAGACGGGTTTAGTGGCCTCGATAAAAACTTGTTTTTCTTCGTCCGTAAGATCATTGACCTGCATCCCGGCCTCTTTCAATTTCTTTAGCATTTCCGCATCTTGCTGTTCGCTTAGCTTTCTTTGGGCATCGCGGTAAATGACAGCGCCATCCTGAACGATCTTTTGCAGATCTTGGGGAAGAGAATTAAAGAATCCTTCGTTGATGCCGATAATTGTCGCCGCATAGAAGTGACCCGTAAGGGAGCAGTATTTCTGTACCTCGTAGAACTTCGACGTATAAATAAGAGGGATGGGATTTTCCTCTGCGTCAACTACACCTTGCTGCAGGGCTGTATAGAGCTCGCCGAAGTTTATTGGCGTCGGGTTAGCGCCTAAAGTTCGAAATGTTTCCATATGAACGGGATTTTCCATCGTACGAATCTTTAACCCCTTCAGATCCGCGGGAGAGTGAATCGGACCTCTGTTGTTGGTGATATGCCGAAATCCGTTTTCAGCATACACAAGAATTTTCAAGCCCTTGGGAAGAGAGGCAGAAAGCGTGTTGCCCAGGTCTCCGTCCAGTGCCTTGTATGCAGCAGCTCTTGAGCGAAACAGGAAAGGCAGATCGAAGACCTGAAATTTGGGTTGAAAATTTGAAAGGACAGCAACTGCAGGTATCGTAGCCTCAAGTGTCCCTATGCTCACCGATTCAATTGCTTGACGATCTCCGCCAAGCTGCCCATTGGGATAAAGCTCCACCTCTATTCTGCCGGCGGATTTGGACTCTATATATTTTTTGAAATAATCCCTGGCGCAGATGTGCGTGGACTGTTCCTCTGGCACGACGTAAGCCACTTTCATTACATACTCCGGCTTTGCACTGGCAGGTCCAAGGCCGAAAACCAACGATAACAACATAACTGCAATTACGCTCACCATAAGTTTCTCCATCTTGTTACCCTTCATTAACTTTCACTCCTTTGTAAATTTTTATTTATAGCGAACTATACCATATAAACTATAGTTTACCAAGGGACTATCTTGCCGGGATTCAAAATATTTTTTGGGTCGAATGCAAGCTTAACCCGTCTTATCAGATCTAACTGTCTCTCGTCTAGGAAAAGTGCAATATGATCACGACGTTTGAGCCCAACACCATGTTCTCCGGTCAATGTTCCTCCAAGTTTTTTTGTGACCTCGTAAAGTTTGATTTGCAGGCTACCTAATGCTTTTTTATAGCCGTCAAAGGGTTCTTGAAAGAAAATGGTTATGTGCATGTTGCCATCCCCCACATGGCCGTACGAGACATAACGCGCTCCATAGTCCTCGCAGATATGGTCCAGATCGATCATTAGCTCCGGTATCTTGCTGGTGGGCACTACGATGTCTTCGTTGAGGTTTTCACCAGGATAAAGAGCCCATACTGCCTCGGCAACCCTCTTTCGTGCCTTCCAGAGCTTGTCGCTCATAATGCGATTATCCGCTATGAAGACCTCCAGGGCGCCGTGATCGAGACATAAATCGCCGACCTTTTCGTACTCGTTGGCTAAGTTGTCATAATCGTTTCCCTCCAGTTGGATGATCAGGTAGGCGTTTGCACGGTCCGAGTAGGGTATCTTCATGTTTAGAAATTGTTCCGCCATCGACACGGATGGACGATCCATAAACTCGATCGAAGTAGGTATAAGCCTGGCTTTAGTTATTATCGACGGAACGAAGTTCAAGGCTTCATTGATGCTTTTAAATGGGACCAATAAATCCACCGTATAGGTTGGCAAGGGTACAAGGTTCAAAATGGCCTTCGTAATTATGCCAAGTGTACCCTCCGACCCGACCATAAGGTGAACGAAGTCGTAGCCGGTGACGTCCTTTCGACGCTTTCCGCCAAACCACGTAACCGTTCCATCCGGAAGTACAACCTCGAGTGCTAAAACGTGACTGCCTGTCGGGCCGTATTTGATGACCTTATTTCCGCCTGCATTTTCAGCTATGTTCCCCCCTATGAAAGAGGCATCCCCGCTGCAGGGGTCCCCGGCGTACA
>NZ_CALETC010000166.1:0-1974 GCF_937920065.1 Acetomicrobium mobile | reverse complement strand
TGAAGAAATGATATATGTACCAGACGACGCTTTGGGTCCTGTGGGAGATATTCCCCCCTTTGCGGTAAGGGTCTCGGGCGAAAGCATGATCGGAGCCGGAATCACGGATAACTCCATAGTCGTTGTCAACCCTAACGGGGAAGTAGGGCAAGGAGATGTGGCTTTGGTGACCATTGGAAATGAGTGGACGGTAAAGTACATCTACACAAAAGCTGATGGTTCGTTAGAGTTGAGGCCGGCAAACCCGTCTTACAGCCCCATGTTTTTTAATAAGGAGGACTTGGCCTCCGGCTTGGTAAAAATAATTGGAAAAGTCGTCTGGATAATAGGTAAACCCAAGAAGGAGTTTTAACGTTTATTGATGGTGCTGTGTTTAAGAATAGGCATCCCAATAATTAGCCGCGTATAAAATTTTGCTCGCCTGTAAAATAGCATGGATGATAGAATTAATTTAGAAGATTTTTAAAATTGCGAACAAGGGAGTTGAGTTAAATGGCTCAAGTGATCGTTAATACAAAAGAGATGGTATGGGTGTTGGATCCTAAACAACCCTTTATGGGACCGGTTAAGGATGGAGGTGTTATAGTTGCTCGAGTGAGTCCCGGATGTTGGGGCGCTATGATAACTCCCGATTACCCGAGTGGGCATGAAGTGACGTATCCCGTTGAAGTTGAAGGCGCAGAAGTGGGAGATTCAATAATGATAAAGGTTCGAAAAATTAATGTCCTTTCCCTTGCCACTACGTCCGGTACTGATGTGCCTCAGGAAGGGCACTTTGTTGGCGATCCTTTCGTTGCCAAGAAATGTCCATCCTGCGGAACTATAAACCCTGAAACGTATGTTGATGGCATAGGAGAGGATGCTATACGTTGTAAGAAATGCGGGGCCCCGATTCATCCCTTCATCTTTGGCAACACTTATACTATCCTGATGGATTATGAAAGAGAAGTAGCGGTAACTGTACCACCTGCGGTAGCAAAGGAAATAGCTTGTGATGCAGCGTATTTTAGTGCTCTTCCTCCTGAGTCAAAACAATATTCGGCCAATATTATGGCGAGGGGTGATCTGCCTGGATTAATAGCTCCTTTACGCCCCATGGTTGGCAACCTTGGAACATGTCCTGCTATAGCAATGCCATCTTCCCATAACGCAGGAGATTTTGGCAGCTCCCTTGTGGGAGCACCCCATGAGTATGCTTTGACGGGAGAACAATTGAAATTACGAACGGACGGCCACATGGATATAAACGAAGTTGTAGAAGGTTCAATCGTAATCGCACCTGTAAAAGTAAAAGGTGGTGGTGTATACGTAGGAGATGTCCATGCTATGATGGGAGATGGAGAAATAGCGGGTCATACCACCGATGTCACTGCTGAGGTAATATTGGAAGTAAAGGTCCTGAAAGGGCTTGCTTTAGATGGTCCTATTGTGCTTCCCTTGGCTCAAGATCTTTCGCAAATCGTTTTTATACGTAGCGAAGAGATCTTGAAAAGGGCAAAAGAAGTAGCAGACTTGTATGGCTTTGAACTCGAAAGAGAAGCGTTGCCAGTTCATGTCGTAGGGACTGGCAAAAATTTAAACGAAGCCTGTGATAACGGACTTGAAAGAATGTCTGCTTTAACAGGATTGTCATTGCAGGAGGTTAAAAACAGGTGCACAATTACAGGACAGGTGGAGATTGGAAGATTGCCTGGTGTTGTACATGTATCCATGCTCGTTCCACGTAGGATTCTTGAAAAGCTAAATCTTTGGGATGTCGTTGCTAAACATTATCATTATGAAGATGGAGAAAGAATTTGTTAAAAACTCTGTGGAAGATTAATTTTATAAAGGGATTCGCAAAATCTCCTAGGGGTATGTATATTACAAGGTTCAATCTATCTTTGAGGAAGTACTAGGGAGAGCAAGCGAGATGAGTGTGTTAAACCTTGAAGTTGACGTTATGGCGAGGTCGTGGTATTTTTCTAAAGCACC
>NZ_CALETC010000165.1:0-2281 GCF_937920065.1 Acetomicrobium mobile | reverse complement strand
GGCGTTAATAACAATTCCTTTATTGTACTTGCTTACGCTCAAGGATATTTCTTCGCTTGTCAATTTTGGAGCTCTTACATCCTTTGCTCTAATGCATGTCGCATTGGCCTATAGATTGGTAAAAGTTGAACATAAGCCTCTAAGTATAGTGATGCCCATCATTGGTTTTTGTATAACAGCGGTTGTTTGGTATGGCCTTGACGTACTAGCCAAGAGTGTTGGTATTGTCTGGATAATTGTAGGGGTCATTTATCTTGCTTTTATTACTAGAGGCTTTAAGGTCAAAACGATTCTTCCTGTAGACTAGGCTACAAACTAGATATTATAAAAAGCTCAGCGGGCTTAAGTAAGAGGTCAGAGCCTTTAATTTGATAACGTTTCCAGGGTCGCAAGGATTTAACCGCGCTTGTTTTTAAGCGTGAATGTTATTGATATGGACAGAAGGGAGAAGATTATGTGATCGTTCATGAGCTTGTTGCTTCGTTAGAAGCGGAGCTCGGAAAGCTTAGGGTTAAAAAGGCCGTCATTGGCCTGCGTTACGCCTGCGTTATATTATCCGATGACAGCTGCGGCCTGGCTGCAGTTTTAGATGAAGGCTACTGCTGCAGTGATTATAATTGGTATACTCCGCTAGCCGGTTGTTCTGCTTTGGAGCTTGCACAAGGATTGTTGACTGCAGACCCCATTTTATCTTCCTTAGGTCTCGCTACAGTAAACGCGCTACTATCTCGAAATGCACCGCTGCAAGAAATCGAACCCATAGAATTGTTGAGCATAAATGAAGATGACGTCGTCGGCATGGTGGGTAACATTGCTCCACTGGCTAGACGCATCGCCGAGCGTGCTAAGGAAGTACTCATATTTGAGCGAAACCTTTCAAAGCATGCCAGGGACGTTCTTCCCGATTGGGCTGCCGAGTGGGAGCTGCCTCGATGCAGCGCGGTTTTCATCACGGGAACCACATTTATCAATAAAACGATAGACCACCTGCTAGATCTTTGCAAGGGTCGCGTCGTCATCATAGGCCCCTCTACTCCGCTGTGGCCTAAATTACTGCTTCCCTCTCGTCGATCGAGGGGTGTTGATGGACTTTTTGGCGTGAAAGTCTGCGATCCGGAGCTTGTGTGTCAAATCATTAGCGAGGGCGGAGGCACGCGATCCTTTTTGGGCAATGGTGCCGCAAAGGCAGCATTGGTTTATGATAATTCATCATAAGTCTTTGGAGATTTGCAAATAAAATTGTGTTTAAGGCTTTTTTTAAGATTTTTTAAGCAAAATCCTTTTATCTCCAACCCGCCTAGTTATTCCTCGGGCGTCAAAGTCCTCAAGCAGTGGAAGTATATATTTTCTGCTGGCGTTAGTAGCATCGCGCACCGAAGCTATGGTTATTTCAGAAAGCGAACGCAATATAGCTAGTGCCTTTTCCTCGACGTTTCGCGAGAGTAAAAATTCTCCGCCTATTACCCTAAGCTGTCCGCTTTGTCTGACGACTTCCAAAACTCGATTGAGTTTTCCTTTGTCCCATTTTAAATCTTTCATTGCCTCCTCGAGCGTTGGAAATTGAAAGCCCCTTTCATCGCAATAAGCCAACAGCCTTTTTATATCCTCTAAGATGTCTTCGTCAAGCACTGGTAATGCTCCGGAAAGCCTTACGATTTCTCCATCCATTTCGATAACGCTGTGGCTTGCGAGCAGCTTCAGCAATTCCTGGAATTGTTTTTTCGTCAGGGGAAGTTGCGTAAAAGATATCAAATCTGAAGCCTTCATTCCCGCCAAATGAGGATTTTCCTCGTGAAATTGCGCCAGCAGGCTATGCAGATTGTCTTTTATAGCTTCGAAATACGCAGATGACATCACTAAGGGCTGGTCTCCACATTCAACGAACATCACGCTTGAATCTTTTGCAATTGACTTCAACATGCTTTCCAGTTGTTTGGGAGTTTGCTGAGTCAGCGTGACGGCTTCGCCAAATTGCAATAAACCGTAACGTTCTATGATTGCTGTAATTTTTGATGTCAAATTTGATGCATTGGCAAGTTTATTTAAAAAACCTGCGAGTTCGTTTCTGGCCTTCCTGCCCTTCGGTTTTTTATCATAGGGGAAAAGGACTTCGCCTCCACCTATGGTGCGCAAGGGGGCATGAGATCTGATGACAAAACGCTGCCCTATGAGGGCAACGATGGGCTCGCTTAGCACTGCCTGTGCTAGGGCATTGTTTCCTGGGGTGATCTTTGCATCACTCAAGAGTGCGACTCTTGCCATTACCTCAGAAGTCCCTATA
>NZ_CALETC010000164.1:0-2298 GCF_937920065.1 Acetomicrobium mobile | reverse complement strand
TAATTATAAATTTACCGAGTTTCCCCGCTTCGGCGGCGGGGAGTTGGGGTGGCAGTTTCCTCCGTGGCTGCCAGCCCTTCTTTATGCCGACACGGAGGGAAATCACACGGAGGAGTGGTGACAAGTGAATAGTCATAAGTGTGGTTTTGTGTCTCTCGAAGCGATTAAGTGGGATCCGTCCGTTTACCCGAGGTCGAAGTGGAACACGGCGACAATCGAGAGGTATGTCGATGCTTTAGAGGCCGGAGACGAATTTCCCCCGTTGGTGCTCGAGGAAGGCACGAACCGTCTTCTTGACGGCAAGCATCGGTTGGAGGCGTACAAGAAGGCTGGGATCACCGAGGCGTCGGTGGAGTGGCATGTTGTTCCTGAAGGCATGACGCCCAAGCGATATGCTGCCACTTTGTCGGCGCGGCATGGGGACAGGATGAGCAACGCTGATTTGAAGGCGTTGGCAGTTGAGGAGTGTGAAGCTGATCCGAAGGCATTTGACGTGAAGGCGTTCGCCCAGCAGATGGGCGTATCGGAGCGCACGGTGTATGACTGGGTTGGGCACATTTTGAGCCGTGAGCGCGAGGAACGCCGGGCGAAGGTGCTGCGTCTTACGATGTTGGGGTGGACGCAGAAGGAGATCGCTGAACTGCTTGGGGTTAGCCAGCAGACGGTGAGCGTTGATACCAAAAACTGCGATTCTGCGAAAATTGGTATCCGCGACCTCGCCTCACAACACATCGAACGCCACGAGATCGCCCGTCGCTTCAACCTGCCTCCGGTGCTCGTTGAGGCGATTACCCTTGAGGGGCTTGATGATGCCGAGCGCATGAAGCGTTTGGGCATCAAGATTCAGCCCTACGATGTTTGGCAATTCCCGTCGTGCCATGACTTGATGGGGGACAATCATCCCGGGCGTGTTCCGGGCGAGCTTATGTGCCATGTGCTGTACTTCTTCACGAAGCCGGGCGATTTGGTCGTGGACCCGATGGCCGGTTCGGGCACGACCTTGGACGCCTGCCTGCTCATGGGGCGCAAGTGCCGTAGTTATGACATTGACCACCGGCACGAGCGCATTGACATTGAGCGCCACGATCTGTCTGACGGCTGGCCGGAAACGGTGGGCAAGGCGTCGCTGATCTTTTGGGACCCGCCTTATTTCAATAAGATGGATCGGTCGTCCATCGGAGAGGGAGGCTACGTCGAAGGCTCGATTTCAGGGCTTTCGCCGGGCGAATACCTTGAGTGGTTCGGAGTGCGTTTTCAACAATTGCACGAGGCTGTTAAACCTGGCACCAAATTGGCCTTCCTCATGTCGGATTGGGATTCTGAGAACGCGAAGGCGCACGCGGATCACCCGGGCATATTTTTGTGGGACTATGCCGATCTGCTGCGGAAGGCGGGCTGGCGACTGATCCGTCAGATTCAAGTGCCTCTATCGACGCAGCAGGTGCATCCCGACATTGTTAACAAGTTCCGGGAGGCACGACGGTTGGCTAGGCTTGGGCGCTACTTGGTGGTGGCCGTGCGTGATTGAGCTGGTCTATGTCTCCTCTGAGTACATCCGAAGGGTCGGGGATTATTCCGGCTACAGAAGGCCGGACTTTAGGTTCAAGAACTTGGAGGCTGAAGACACCAAAGTAGACGGCCCGACGATGACGGAGGTTTACTATCGCCTTTGCGCGCACCTAGCGAGACCACCGACGCAGGGTGAGTTCGTTAAGGCTTATGAGCAGGCTAATGAGGGATGGTTCAAATCGAATCGGCCCTCTCTTGTTGAGGGCATGAGGGTCCGGGTGAGTCGTGCGTGGCCGTCGTTTTTGATGGAGCATCATCTGTTCTCGCTGTTCGTGGAGTCGGGCATGGTGGACGCGGCGTATAAGAATGCTGCCGACGATTTGAACAGTGGCATCGACATTAAGCTGCGTTTTGGAAGAGAGTTCTGTTACGTGGCGTCCTTTACGGATACGAAGGATGGATGGGCCAAGGCGTTTCGAAAGCTACGTAGGGGCAGGGATGTGCCGGCACCCTGCCTCTACCTGCCCTTGAACTTCAAAGGTACGCCTCCGCCCATCAAGTGCAATGGGTTTCATCTCTACTCGCCGGAGCACGTCAAGGCTGCACTCTTGGCGTTCCGAGAGATGAAAGCCCGAGGGTATGACTACGCCACGTGGCTCTGCGGGACCTTGGTCGAGGGACTGAGAAGGCCAAGCATAGTCGCTTGATGGCAAATACAGGGAGGGGGTTGCCGTGCCCATCTCCCCCGCGATGGCCGAAAACGAAGCCCGGTTTGTGCCTGATGTATGC
>NZ_CALETC010000163.1:0-5432 GCF_937920065.1 Acetomicrobium mobile | reverse complement strand
CTTAAACCTTGGCCCGGCCTTTGAATTTAAGCTAAAAGCCCGCTTTGTGTTATTTGATGCGGGCTTTTTTGCTGTTATAAATGCCGAAAAGTGCGATCATGGCAGAAACGCACACGCCAATTAAGATCCCTTCCCCGGGAAGTTTTAATATAGGCCACAGACAGGCTATAGTTATGCCTGTAGCTCCTGACATAAAAGCCATCCCGGGAGAAAGCGAAAAAGAAAAAACAGCCGCAACTAGGGGTACAAAAACACCTGCACCTCTAAGTCCCATGCTCAAATAACTCCATTGCAGAATAAGCGAATCGGCAGCCCTCAGACTTGTTATAAAAGCTACAACAATCACGCAAAGCAAGCTTAACCTATTTATCACAAGAATCGTCCTACTCGATGAGAGCTTCTTGAAGGATACGTACAAATCATAAGATATTGTAGTCGCCACGCCTAAAGACAGCCCGGCCGCCGTGCCCAAGGATGTGATAAAAAGTGTCGCCCAAGCCACACCGCTTAAAGCCTTGGGAAAGTATGTATATAAAAAATACGGAAGGGCCTGGGAGGGCTCTATGACCACGCCTTCTCTACGTAGCGCAAGTCCGATCCAAATTCCAAGAAGCCCGATCGGAGGCATCAGAATTGCCGATAACAAAGCGCCCCGTTTGGCCGTTTTTTCACTTGAGGCCGACAAAACAGCTTGGGCATAAATTTGCGTGCCTAACGTGCCAAGTATCAAGGACAAACAGGCGTTTAACTCCTTAAAGACTCCTCTGGCAAAGAGCGAAAAAAATGGAAACCTTGGCAAGTCTTTAACAAGAGCACGTGGAGTATGCCCTAATTTATAGGCAAACACGGCGCAGGCAATAAGGGTAAAGTAAAGCAAGACGAGCTTTACCTGTCCTATGGCGCTATAACTTTTAGTTCCTCCCGAATAAATGAAGGCCAAAATGAGAAAGGCGACGAGTAAATTTAACGCCCAATAGGGTAAGGGCACAATAGCGGATAACAAAGCGCAAGAGGCAAGAAATTGCGCCACAACTGCTATAAGAGTCCCGATGATGGAACCTACTGCCGCTAATCGGCTCATCTGCAAACCGTAATGCCTGGATAAAAATTGAGCCAACGTAGTCACCCCTGATTTTCTTAAAGGCTCAGCAATAAAAAGGGCTAAAAGTAGTGAGCCAATTCCTCCGCCCAACGTAAACCACCAGGCAGACAAACCATAAACGTAAGCCATCTCGGCCGTTCCAACGGTGGAGGCTCCTCCTATCAGTGCGCCAAGCAATATTCCGGAAACTGCAAAGGGATTGGCCTTCCTGCCAGCTAAGGAATATTCTTCTTCGTCTATTTTCTTCCCGGAAGCCATAACACCTACAGAAATAACAAAAATCATCGTAGCCGCCACAGACAGAAAAAACATAGATACTTCATCCTCCAGTCGACATTGTTTAGCATAATAAGCGCATAACATTCGCCCTGTTACATATCAGATGAATTAAATCTCAAATTACCAACGATTATGCTGCTCGGCACTTTACATATTTTATAAACTTAATATAACAGGCACTAAGATAGGCACAAGCAAGGTAAGAAAAACTCCAGACACAAATGAATATATTACTACGTCTGGAGTGTTACTCTTCACAATTACGGGCAACAAAGTATCCATTGCGGTAGCTCCCGCAATCCCTATTGCTTCTAAGGCGCCTACGCGCTTGCTAATAAATGGTATGGATATTAAGGCAATAATCTCTCTTATCACATTGGAAAGAAAGGCTACCATTCCAAGTTCAACGCTATACATTTGCGCAATAAGGACCCCAGAAAGTGAGTACCAACCAAAACCCGCCCCGACGGCTAAAGATTCTTTCAATGGCATCTTCAATATTAGAGATGTCCCGATGCAACCAATCGCAGTACCCAATATCGTGCCTATAGGAACAATAAAAAGCTTTAAGCCATTATTTTTTATGTCCCTGAATGACTCTTTGTTACTGCCAAGATCTATGCCTACTGAAAAAAGTAGTATTAATAAACAAAAAGTGATCACATAGTCAGTTAAGCCATTTAAAGGCATGCCTAAAAAGTACCCCGAAAATATGCCAATCAAAAGGCAGGAAATGATAACCATTGTCAAGAATTTTTCATCCCTTTCTTCGAAAAAACCCCGATTGTAATATTTATGCAAAGCACCGTACCCAACACGGACAGTAAAGATATTACAGCTGCCTTAAGTCCAATAGCTCTCAATGCCAGAAGCACTTCGCCGTTACTTCCTATTTCAAAGCCGATAGTAAGAATTAACACTATAAGACACAACGTCTGCAACTTTGCGTTATGTCTTTTAATCGACACCGGCACCTTCTCGTAATAACCCACAAGGGCGCCAAAAAGCATAAATGCTATGTAAAAATACATACTATTGTGACTAATAAATTTAAGGATATTCACATGAGCCTCCTGTATACAAGGGTGACCACAGGCATATTTGATAAGATTTGGCCACCATGGATATTGTTGTATTATAACAAATGATTCCTTTTAGTTGAACTTCGGTAACAACCGGTGATATTCTCTTCTGGGTGATGGATATGATTTTTTTGCCTGAACGAATTAAGCGCGCTGTCGGTGATGCGGTCTGCGCATATTCAATGATCGAAAAGGGAGATAACGTGTTGGTTGGGCTATCAGGCGGGAAGGATAGCTTGATTCTCCTTGTGGCCTTAAAACACCTGCAAAGGGTAAGTCCCATAAAGTTCAACATTGCCGCACTAACGATAGATCCCACAGGTGGCAAGTTTAGCTCATCGGGTTTAAAGAATTTTTGTGAAAGCCTTGATGTTTCACATATTTATTATCCCTATCCTATATTTGAAATCATGAAAATTCGTAACGAAGGCTCGCCATGTAGTTTTTGCGCCAACATGAGAAGAGGAATTTTGAGCGGAATAGCCAAAGATAGGGGATTTGCAAAAGTTGCCTTGGGACACCATCTTACGGATACCGTTGTAACTTTATTGCTTAACATATTCTTTTCCGGCAGGTTTCATACCTTTCGCCCAAAAACGTGGCAGAGTCGAACCCAAACGTGGGTGATAAGACCTTTAATACATCTTCCGGAGGAAACGATAGCTTCCGCAGCATCCAGCATGAAGCTGCCCCTGAAGGACCTGGAGTGTCCTTATGGTAAAAACAGCAAAAGAACCGCAATGGAAAAACTACTAGAAAGCATCAAAAAAGAATCTCCCCAAGCAGAATATAGCGCCTTAAGCGCTCTCAAGAAGGCCTTTTGGGCCGATTAAAAAGACGAAAAGTATAAGGCAAAAGATCTGAAAGGCGCATTTGAAGAAATTTACCTTCCAGGTTAAAGGAAAAAACATCAAAATCTCCAAATTCTGCCATTACCTGAAGGCATGCACCACAAGGAGGCACTGGGTTTGTTTCATCGGAACATATGACGATTGCCTTAAAAGCGCGTTCTCCCTTTGATATAGCGTTATAAATAGCAGCTCTTTCAGCACAAATGGTTAAACCGTAAGATGCGTTTTCTACGTTACACCCTACATAAATTTTGCCGGACTCTGAAAACAACGCAGCCCCAACTTTAAAACCGGAATAAGGGGCGTAAGCATTTTCCCGCACTTTTTTTGCAAGGGCATAAAGTTCTGTAATATCCACGCCTACCGTGTCCTTAAAATAGTCATCTTAATAAACCGGAAACCACGACGTCCACAGCTTCGTTTTCGGTTAGTCCCTTTGCCATGAGTCCCCATAGCTTTTCGCTGGCTATCCTGCCTATGGCAGCCTCATGGGTAATCTCGGCCCCTGGATGTGTAACGGATACAACGGGAACCGCTTCCGCGCAGCCATGACCCTGAACCACCTCGGTGCAATCGACATGTCCTTTAGCTCCTTCTGCTGCACCCTCAATCTCACCAAAAAACTTACCGAAGCTGTTATCTTTTAGCACGACTCTTGCCTTCACCAATCCACTTGAGTTCTCGCCGCATAGCCGCACTACATCTCTCACGCTGCATTGATCATCATATTTGCCGTAAACTTTTGAGGTCACCTCAGCGCTTCCCAGACGGCCTATGACATCTACCTCTATATCAAGGGACAAATTCCCCACTCTTCCCTCAACTAACGTGAAATTACTTACAAATTTTCCCTTCTCCTCCACAATCACACGAGTAACGGGTCGAACTTCTATCTTGCCCTCTGGTCCATGGACGTGTACTTCCTCATAGGTCATATTAGCGCCCTTGCCAACATTTATTTCGCCTTCCATGGCATGAAGAAATTCTATAGCGTTTGGAAATATACAGTGGGCATAAAACTTCGCTTTGGCGCCTTCTTCCAGAATGATTTTACTTTCTATGATCTGCTTACCTTCCTTGCCGAGGTGACCAAAACATAGGTGTACGGGTTTTTCAAGCACAGTTCCCGCCTTCACGGTAAAAGTTGCCCTCACACCGTACTCGGTCTCTTTGGCATCGATAGCGAGTCCAGGAGTATCTTGAGAGGCCAGAATGTTATTTGCGTGAACTATGACGTGCGCCTCGTCAGTTTTAATTGGCTCCCCCGTTTTTTGGGTAATTTCAATCAAGGCTGAATACTCTTCACTTAGATTCATAGTAAGCCACCTCGCTAGTAGCAACCGGGTCAGCACAGGGCTCGCATAAAGACATATAGTATCGCTTTACGGCCTTGGGTTGACCTTCCAACATCACCCTCCCGTTACAGAGTAAATAGGCCCTGTCGCATGAGGAGGCAATGTCATCCCTATGAGTTATGACCAAAACGCTACTTCCAAAATCGACAAGTTTTTTAAAAAGTTTTACTACATCTCCCAAGGCCAACAGGTCCACACCTGAATCTGGCTCGTCAAGTATGGCAAGTTTAGGCTTCATCAAATAAACGGAGGCAAGTTCCAGTCTCTTTCGCTCTCCTCCTGATAAAGATTTATCAACAAATCTATCAAGATA
This sequence comes from Acetomicrobium mobile, assembly GCF_937920065.1. Classification (NCBI taxonomy): domain Bacteria; kingdom Thermotogati; phylum Synergistota; class Synergistia; order Synergistales; family Acetomicrobiaceae; genus Acetomicrobium; species Acetomicrobium mobile. The sequence goes on along the minus strand of NZ_CALETC010000163.1, from coordinate 450 downwards.
AAAGGGCTCCATTTGAATGAAATCCAGCGCTTCCTCCAATTCTCGCCTCGTCGCATCTTTTCGCGATAGCCTCAAATATTCTGCTACAGTTATGCCCTCATACCTTGCAGGATATTGCCATGCCAAAGTTATTCCCAGCCTCGCTCTCTCGGTTATGGAAAGGTCAGTTATATCGCTTCCCTCAAAAAATATCCTTCCTAAATCTGGTTTATAAGAGGGAAGCCCCATTATGCTATATGCCAAACTGGTCTTGCCTGCACCATTTCTCCCCAACACTCCTGCCACTTCTCCATGTCCGACCTTTATGGTAACCTGATCGAGCAATTTCTTGCCATTTTCTCTTGTAACTGTAATGTTATCTACATGAAGCAAAGCTGCTTCCGTCATCTATTGATTCCTCCATAAAACCTTCTATTTTTTAGCTAGACCCTGATCGCCAAAAAAAGGCCT
>NZ_CALETC010000162.1:0-1576 GCF_937920065.1 Acetomicrobium mobile | reverse complement strand
ATGCCTTTTGAGACGACTTCTTGTACCTCGAAAGTGCCCTTGGTGAGCGTGCCAGTCTTGTCAAAGACGGCAACTTCCGCGTCGGCCAGCGCTTCCAGGTAGTTGCTACCCTTCACGAGGATGCCCTTCCTTGCAGCGGCGCCAAGCCCGCCAAAGAAGCTCAGGGGTATGGAGATCACCAGCGCGCAGGGACATGAAATTACGAGAAAGACGAGCGCCCTGTAGACCCAATCGCCAAGGGCCGCGCCCTCAAGAGCCAGAGGCGGGACGACGGCTATGAACGCCGCTCCGCCCACCACGGCAGGCGTATAAAAGCGGGCAAACTTGGTGATGAAGTTCTCGGACCTCGACTTTTTGGCGGCGGCGTTTTCAACTAAGTCCAGGATTTTGGATGCCGTCGATTCGCTGGCATTTTTTGTGACACGAGCGACGAGCAGGCCGTTTAAATTGATGGCCCCGCTTAGCAGTTCGTCTCCTTCGCGGACAGCTTTGGGCATCGATTCGCCCGTCAACGGCGAAATATCGAGGGTTGAGCTGCCCTCCATGACCACGCAGTCTAAGGGCACCTTCTCGCCCGGTTTTATGACGATGACGTCGCCAATGTTTACTTCGTCGGGATCGACGCGATCTATAACGTCGCCTCGTTTAAGGTTTGCGTAATCGGGGCGTATGTTCATCAGCTCGGCGATGGACTTTCTGGACTTCTCCACTGCCCTGTCCTGAAATAGCATGCCGATCTTGTAAAAAAGCATCACGGCGACGGCCTCGCTGTACTGTCCGATGCAGAAGGCCCCTCCGGTTGCAACGCTCATCAGGAAGTTTTCGTCGAATATCTGCCTGCGCGAGACGTTTCTTATTGCCCTCAAAATCACGTCACCGCCACTTACCGCGTAGGCAGCCAAATAAAGCAAGGGCCGGGCTGCGTTTTCTGCCTCCAGTAATACGGCAAAAAGAAAAAGCCCCGAACCTATGGCTATCTCGGCGATCCTTTTTTGGTGCGGCTCAATAGGCATCGCTAAGCCTTCTTTACCACCACGTCCGGCTCGTATCTTGTAACGATCCTTTGTGCTGCCTTGACGATGTCGTCAAATCTGGCATCGTCGCCTTCGATGACCATCTTGGAGGTCATGAAATTAACGGATGCGAAGTTGACGCCCTCCAAGGCCTTGATCTCCCTTTCTATCTTTTCCGCGCAGTTTGCGCAGTTTAGCCCCTCGAGCTTAAATGCCTTTTTCATGCCGACGCCTCCTTTTATTGGACATAACGCTTTTTAGCTTTACAATTGAATGTATCTTCAACTGTCAAGGCAATTATAGTTGAGTGAATGTTCAACTGTCAAGGTCGTAAGGCCCCTTTTAAGAGAATGTCGGCGGAAACGTACAAGAAACGACGAAGCATGGCGAATATTTCCGCTTTTTCAACGTTCGGGTTAATGATAGAATACAATCGACCGATACATGCAGGGGCATTGCATCCTTCTGGTAGGGTTACCAAGCTTAAATTTAGTCAAACGGAGGCATGGCATGAAAAAGGACGAAATGGTCTGCGACTGCGACGTGATCCACGAGGAAGTGGT
>NZ_CALETC010000161.1:0-1963 GCF_937920065.1 Acetomicrobium mobile | reverse complement strand
CTGGAACAGCAAAAAGATATACAAAAAGACCGGAATTAAAAGCAGACACATAGCGACGACGGAAACTACATCTCAGCTGGCCGCACGGGCTGCAGAAAAGCTGTTTTCCGAGTCAGGTTTTCCTAAAGACAAGATAGATTTCCTGCTTCTTTGCACCCAAAGCCCGGATTACTTTCTTCCAACGACTGCCTGTATTGTCCAAGATATATTGGGTCTTCCTACGAGCTGTGGAGCCTTTGACTTTAACCTCGGTTGTTCCGGATTCGTATATGGCCTTGCCATTACAAAGGGCCTCATAGCAGGGGGCATGGCAAAAAACGTACTGCTTCTTACCGTCGAAACTTACACCAAATACATACATCCTAAGGATAAAAGCGTAAGGACCATATTTGGCGACGGTGCAGCGGCAACCTTAATAACGCACGAAGAAGGCGACCCTTGCAAGATAGGGGAGTTCGTATTTGGCACCGACGGCAAGGGGGCAAGTAACCTCATCGTCCCGGCCGGTGCGATGGCCATGCCTAAAAGTGAGGAAACTGCAAAGGAGAGGGTAGACGAGCAGGGAAACGTTCGTTCCTTAAACAACCTATACATGAATGGTCCTGAAATATTTAACTTTACCTTAGACATTGTTCCAGATACGGTAAAATCCCTGCTTGCAAGGGCGAAACTATCCATGGATGACATAGATTTATTCGTCTTTCACCAGGCAAACAAGTTCATGCTCGACAGCTTAAGGGATAAAATAGGCATCCCTGAAGAAAAGTTTTACGTGAACATGGAAGACAAGGGAAACACGGTAAGTGCAACCATACCCATCGCAATGAAAGACGCCTTAGACGAAGGAAGGATCAGGCGTGGGGATAAATTGATGCTCGTTGGATTTGGCGTAGGATACTCCTGGGCAGGATGCATAGTTGAATGGTAATTTACTCAAAGAGGTGATTTAAATTGGACCTTAAAGACAAATTGTCCTTGATAGCTCAAGCACTGGACGCAGAACCTGAGGCATTAAAACCTGAGACTAAACTTGAAGAGCTTGAAGAGTGGGACTCCTTGGCAGTAGTTTCGGTGATAGCCATGCTCGACAAACATTTTTCTGTGAGGCTAAAGCCTAACGACATAAAGTCCCTTGTCACTGTGGAAGACATACTTGCCCACATGAAGGAAAAAGAGGCTGAAAAAAGTTGACGATAAATCCCATGTCCCTTTCGGGAAAGAACATAATAGTCACGGGAGCTTCATCCGGGATAGGGCTTGCCACCTCACATCTAATTTGCGCCCTCGGCGGCAATGTAGCGATGGTCTCTAGAAACAAAGAAAAACTGAGCGTAGCTCAAAGGGAAATGCCTGAAGAATCATCGAAGGCCTTTTCCTTTGACCTGCGAAATACGGATGAAATACCTGATTTAGTAAGCCTCATACGAGCCGAAGTCGGTCCCATTGGAGGCCTTGTCCATTGTGCCGGAGATTTTGCCGTTAGGCCATTACGGTCCTTTGACCCCAAAGAATACAGAGACCTTTACGACCTGCACGTGACGGCTTTTTTCATGCTTTCTAAGGCAGTTTGCATGAAGAAAAACGTCGATCCGACAGCTGCTTCTATCGTTGCCGTCTCATCTGTAACTGCAATATCGGGTTTGGAAGGGTCATCTACCTATTCTTCCGTTAAGGGTGCCTTGATCTCCGCCGTTCGCTCACTTGCGGCAGAATACGCTACAAAGAAGATACGCTTTAACTGCGTATGTCCCGGATGGGTCAATACTCCTATGCTCGATAGGATAAAAGCCCTTTACCCTGATCTTGAGTCCTTTGACTTGGCCATAACGAAAAGACACCTTTTAGGCTTGGGTCAGCCCGAAGATGTCTCAAACAGCATATGTTTTTTACTGAGCGATGCGGCACGCTGGATCACAGGGACGAGCGTCGTGCTGGATGGGGGTTATTCGTTGTGATGGGGGTT
>NZ_CALETC010000160.1:0-4860 GCF_937920065.1 Acetomicrobium mobile | reverse complement strand
GTCGCGGCCCCAAGTTCCTCGACTGCAACTTCGTATTCTCTACCGTTTATGACTATTCTGTACCTTTTATACATCCTGACATTTCCTCCTAAAACTTCAATGTTATTTTTATTCAAATCCTTCTTGGTTCTCAAAGAAGGATGCCTTCCGCCACAAGCTCACGCGCGGAGGCACAATTCTTCTAATTGATTTGATCTCAAAAGGTGCTGATTCAAAGGCCGCGATGGCCGCAGTGATAGCAGCAATTTCTTCTCCACTTATGCCTTCTTCGATGTGCACCGGAGCAACACCTTGTCCTTCCGGAGGCGAAGGTATCGTGGTTTCCTCAACCAATGCCTCGCCGCCACCTGGGGTTGTTTCCTCGGCCTTCTTACTGGGAGTGCGCCCTATAAACTTCATGGCCACGATGACGAGCGTCAAGCCTCCCAATACGATAAAAACCATGCTAAAGGCTATGATGGACAACTGCAGCCCCCCGTATAAACCTTGCTCAAAGACTGAATTCATTGACTTCACCACCTTAGCTAGGTATTATGCCGTGTTTTCGTTTCGGGCGAAGTTCTCTTTTTGTCTCGGTCAACAATAAGGCTTGATATATCTCCTTGCGTGTTTCTTCAGGGAATATCACGCGATCAACGAACCCCCTCGCCGCCGCTACGTAAGGATTCGCGAAGGCCTCCTGATATTCCTCTATTTTCTGGCGCCTCAAGGCTTCCTTGTCCTCGGCTTGTTCTATCTCCCTTTTAAACACTATGTTAGCCGCGCCCTCGGCGCCCATTACCGCGATCTCCGCCTGAGGCCAGGCTAAAACTACGTCAGCACCAAGGTCCTTACTGCACATGCCGAGATAAGATCCGCCGTAGGCCTTTCTTAAAATCACCGTTATCTTGGGAACTGTGGCCTCGGAATAGGCATATAACATCTTAGCTCCGTGGCGTATTATGCCACCAAGCTCCTGAGCCCTCCCGGGAAGGTAACCAGGAACGTCCACGAAGTTCACCACCGGTATGTTATAAGCATCGCATATCCTTATGAAGCGGCTGGCTTTATCAGAGGCATCAATATCCAAGCACCCGGCCAAAATGCGAGCCTGATTGGCGATGATGCCAATGACCCTGCCACCCAGCCTGGCAAAGCCCGTTACGATGTTTTGTGCCCAGTAAGGCTGAACTTCAAAAAAGTCAGCATTATCGACAATGCACTTTATGACGTCTATCACGTTGTAACTCTTGTTGGGATTGGTTGGTACCAGTTCCCTCAGGTTCATATCCATCCGTTCGGGATCATCGCCGGTGTCGATGAAGGGGGGCTCTTCCATGTTGTTGCTCGGCAAAAAGCTTAACAACTTCCTCACTTGAAGAAAACATTCTTCTTCATCTGGTGCAAAGAAATGAGCCACGCCTGATACTTGGTTGTGAGCCATGGCTCCTCCTATTTCTTCGCTCGTGACGTCTTCTCCCGTAACGGCCTTTATGACGGCCGGTCCAGTGATGTGCATTATCCCTATTTTATCCACCATGAAGACAAAATCCATCAACGCCGGGCTATATACAGCACCTCCGGCACTGGGACCAGCTATGATGGATATTTGCGGCACTATACCGCTTGCCTTTACGTTTCTAAAAAATATATTCCCGTAACCAGATAGGGAATCAACGCCTTCTTGGATGCGCGCGCCACCTGAGTCGTTTATTCCAATTACAGGCGCACCGTTGAGCAGGGCCATATCCTGTACTTTGCATATTTTCTTCGCATGCATCTCGCCCAGGGATCCGCCCATGACCGTAAAATCTTGGCTAAACACGTAAACCAAACGGCCCTCTACAGTTCCATAACCGGTAACCACGCCATCGCCGGGAAACTTGCGATCCTCCATCCCAAAAAGAGTGCAACGATGTTCTACATGCTCATCGAGTTCAACGAAGGATCCTGGGTCAAGCAGTTTATCTATCCTTTCTCTAGCGGTTAATTTGCCACGTTTATGCTGCTTTTCTATAGCGTCTTTTCCCACGGGATAGCGCGCTCTTTCTTTTCTCGCCATTAGTTCCTCGCAAAGCTGATCTATCGTCTTTTCGGCCATTATCATGTCCTCCTTACGCAATCCATCTTACCGCTCTGATAGTTCAAGCAAAACGCCGCCGGCAGCTTTTGGGTGAATGAAGGCAATCTTTGCGCCCCCCGCGCCACAACGTGGTTCTTCATCGATAAGTCGGATGCCTTTGCCCTTTAACTCCTCCAAAGCTGCTTCAATATTTTCAACCCTAAGCGCTAAATGATGAATGCCTTCGCCTCGTTTCTCTATGAATTTTGATACGGGGCTTTCGGGAGAAGTTGGTTCTAAAAGTTCAACCTCGGTGTCCCCCAGGGGCAAGAAAGCTGTAACGACCTTTTGCTCCTCAACTTCTTCTCTGCCTGTGCATTTGATGCCTAAAACTTCTTCCCAGAGCTTTAAGGCTTCATCTATAGACTTCACTGCTATGCCAATATGATCCACACCTGTTACTTTCATTTCGTACAATTCACCCTCCTTCCTCTTCGCTCTTTGTTAAAGGCCTAAATTAAACGTGTTCTTTCGTTCTCCTTTCGTGGACTGCGTTTTTGAGCCACTCTACGATTTCAGACGTAGACGTGCCGGGTCCGAAAACCGCTTTAACCCCCATCGCCTTAAGCGATGGGACATCGCCCTCAGGTATGACGCCACCACCGAAGACGATAATATCTTCTGCTCCCTCGCTTTTGAGCAACTCGATGACCTCTCTAAAATAATGTTCATGAGCTCCAGATAAAATGCTCAATCCAACCGCATCAACGTCTTCTTGTATAGCAGTCGCAACGATCTGCTCTGGAGTTTGTCTTAGGCCCGTATAGATGACCTCCATGCCGGCATCTCTAAGAGCCCTTGCCACCACTTTGGCTCCCCTATCGTGACCATCGAGCCCTGGTTTTGCTACTATTACACGTATTTTTCTCTCATCCATCGTTCTTGCCTCCATACTTAGAGGATTATGTTTTCCTTATATTCGCCAAACTCTTCCCGCAGGACACCGCAGACCTCTCCCAAGGTAGCGTAGGCCTTTACTGCATCTAAAATCCTGGGCATGAGGTTAATGGATTCGTCCCTGGCCGCTTCCCTTATTTCTTCAAGCGTTTCTTTGACCTTTACGTTGTCCCTGCGCTCCTTTAAAGCCTTTAGCCTTGCGATTTGCTTTTCTCCCACGGAGGGATCTACCTTCAAGATTTCCCGTGAGGTCCCTTTTTCTTCAATTTGGAATTTGTTTACGCCAACGACTATTTGTTCCTCGTTTTCAATCGCCTTTTGATAAGCATAGGCTGAATCCTGTATCTGCTGCTGCACGTAACCCCTTTCAATGGCTACAAGCATGCCACCCATCTCGTCTATTTTATCTAGGTATTCTTGAGCCCTTCTTTCTATCTCGCTAGTGAGCCACTCGAGATAGTAGCTTCCAGCCAGGGGATCTATTGTGCTTGTAACGCCCGATTCGTAAGCTATTATCTGCTGTGTCCTTAGCGCTATGCGAACGCTGTCTTCTGTCGGAAGTGCCAAGGCCTCGTCAAAGCTGTTAGTGTGAAGCGACTGTGTCCCGCCCAACACCGCGGCTAAAGCCTGCATGGTTACACGTACAATGTTATTTTCCGGCTGCTGAGCAGTAAGTGTACAGCCTGCAGTTTGGGTATGGAAACGAAGTTTTTGAGCACTTGGATTAGTCACGCCAAATCTTTCTTTCATGATCTTGGCCCAGAGCCTCCTGGCAGCCCTGAACTTGGCTATCTCCTCCAAGAAGTCGTTGTGAGAGTTGAAGAAAAATGACAACCTGCGACCAAAAACGTCGGGATCTAAGCCCTTTTTGACGGCGGCTTCCACATAAGCGATCCCGTCGGCCAGGGTGAAAGCGACCTCCTGGACGGCTGTGGAGCCTGCCTCCCTGATGTGGTATCCGGAAATGGAAATTGTATTCCATTTAGGCACATGCTTGCTGCAAAACTCAAAGATGTCCGTGATAAGCCGCATAGAAGGCTTGGGCGGGAAGATGTATGTTCCTCTTGCAATATACTCCTTTAAAATATCATTTTGGATTGTGCCGGATAACTTATCCATGGGGATGTTTTGCTTTTCTCCCACGGCTATGTACATGGCGAGCAAGATCGAAGCAGGCGCGTTTATGGTCATGGAGGTTGAAACTCTATCTAAGGGGATCCCATCAAACAAAATTTCCATATCCTCCAAGCTGTCTATGGCCACACCGACTTTGCCGACTTCCCCTCGGGCCATGGGATGGTCCGAATCGTATCCAATCTGCGTAGGTAAATCGAAAGCCACTGAAAGACCTGTTTGGCCCTGTTCCAGTAAATATTTATATCTTTCATTAGATTCATCGGCAGAGGCATATCCCGCGTACTGACGCATAGTCCAAAGACGACCGCGGTACATTGTAGGCTGAACGCCACGTGTGTAGGGATATTCTCCTGGAAAACCCAAATCCTTGACATAGTCTAAATCTTTGACGTTTTCCGGCGTATAAACCCTCTCTACGGGAACCCCTCCGCTAGTGGTAAACGTGCTTTTGCGTTCAGGATACCTCTGCGTGGCCTTCTTTACGCCCTCTTCATATTTAAGGCGAGCCTTAGATATCCTTTCCAGTTCCTCTTCTTTGAACATTAAGTCCACCCTCCCTAGAGATTTCGCCTTTCACATAATTTGCACATTTGTACTTATTATTTCGTACTTTTTTGCCCTTTGCAACTTTTACAGAATATTAAGACAATTCAAACATACACCCGCTATTATACCGGTGCACATGCCAAAGACGATGCTACCATAGTAAGGCCTACAAGTCCACA
>NZ_CALETC010000159.1:0-1875 GCF_937920065.1 Acetomicrobium mobile | reverse complement strand
CCGTTTCTACCAGCTTTATGGCCACTGCTTCAGTCAACCTTTCGTATTTATCCAACCCTAATGCTTTGTCCAGGGGGTAGATGTACGCGTTTCGCTTTTTGTCGAAGTAATAGGTCCTGCTAAAAGATATATCCCCAAAGATGGTATATAAGCTCCTTCTGTCTTCACGCCTTTCTACAACTAATCCTCTTTCCTTTCGAGACGTTTTGTCCTTTAATATGGCCTCATTTGCAAGCTCGAAGTAAGCCTTTATCAGTTCTCGGATAAAGGCCTTCATGATCCGAGAGATTTCGTCTTCAATTTCCGCTAATGTCCTGACCTCGGAATCACCGAAGAATTCAAGCAACTCCTTGATGAAGTTTGGTGCTTTTGTAGTAAAATATCCTTGTTCAAGTTGGGACCCTCCTTTATGAGTTTTTGTGTGCTACAAAGATTCTATCAAAAGGAGCGGTCCCTTTATTTTTTACCTCTGAAAATCTCCTGCAAATATTTTACGCGATCAATATGTATACATATATTTTCTACATTTCTATGTTCTCGCAAATCTTTATGAGTTCCTCCAAAGCCTCTTCTTCTTTATCGCCATCAGCTCTTAAAATAATCTTTTCGTTTGGCTCTACTCCTAAGCTCATAACAGCCAATATGCTTTTAGCATCAACCTCTTTGTCGTTTTTGGAAATGGTGATTTTACACGGAAAAGACGCAGCCTTTTGAACGAACACCGCAGCTGGTCGGGCATGCAAACCATGCGGGTTTTTCACAATTACCTCTTTTTCGACCACTGTTTTAACCTCCTTGAGCGACAATATCGGCGGATTGCTTGGCGGGTAAAGATCTACTCGCCACTATATCCACACCAGTATCACATACATTTTTAATTATGACCTGGCCAATTTCTATAGGAGCCTTTATTTTGACTCGGGCAACAGTCTTTGTTATGTCAAATATCTTATCTTTGGGAACCGGTTCCCTGCTACGCACCGGGCATACAGGCAGAGCTCCACCCTCAACTCTTACAGTAGAGGCAAACACCCTCCGTGGATCGGCTAACTCTACTTTGGCGTATTCTTCTCCTCTAGGACAACTGCTCCCTGAAATCGAAACAATTTTTCCATTTTCCTCCGTGGCTATCATGAAACAGCCAACAGGACAAGATGTACATGTTATTCTCCTTTCGACAGACATTTTTAAGCCTCCCTTATATCCACAAGAATTTCCTCGACATCGCCAAGGGATTTTACATATTCAGCCTTTATCTGAACTTCGCTCATCTCGCCCGGCCTAGCATACCTTAACTGTTTTTCGTATGCACCTGGTTCAACAATGACCTTACATCTTTTTTCTATAGGTTGTGCAACTCGCATATAAATTGTCGCATCTGACTGACCAGACAACCATTGAGGGGAATATAGTCTCACGTTGCTGCCTCCCAGTATCTTGATTTTTCTTGCTGCTTCTTTTAATTCCCCTGCAGCGAAAAGGGCAGCATTTTTGCCAGCTCTTTCGCCTTCTTTGCTCACCCAGTCAACGAGATCATAGACGATAACCACATTGCCAGCAGCGAATATCTTTGGCTTTGAGGTCTGTAAAAGTTCATTAACACAAGGTCCTTGAGTAACTGGATTTATCGCAACGCCGGCCATTCTAGAAAGTTCATTCTCGGGAATAAGGCCTACTGCCAAAAGCAGCGTGTCACAACCTACAAAACACTCAGTTCCTACAATGGGATTGCGATTCCTATCAACCTTTGCAACAGTTACTCCTTCTAGCCTATCCTTTCCATGGATCTCTACAACGGTTTCTTCTAAATGAAAAGGAATTCCATAATCATCCAAACACTGGGCTATGTTGCGCCTAAGCCCACCCGGCCACGGC
>NZ_CALETC010000158.1:0-2509 GCF_937920065.1 Acetomicrobium mobile | reverse complement strand
CCTACCCAAACAAGACCAAGCTAAGTTTAATACAAAGGAGCTCATATAAAAAGCCAATTTGACGCCTGAGGCAAACAAAATAAGAAAAGGGCCGCTCAACCTTCGAAGCGGTCAAGAAAATACATTGCGAGACTTGTAGTATAATAAAAAGCAACAAAGGGTGATATGGCCTGGAGGTGATGCAGGTGCTCACAGAATACATCGAAGCAGCATTGGAAAGCGCCAAATATGAAATTATCGAGGACGAAGAGCCTTATTATGGAGCCATTCCTGAATTAGAGGGCGTTTGGGCCACTGGAAAGACCCTAGAGGAATGCAGGCGCAATTTGAAAGAAACACTCGAAGGCTGGATTGTCATAAGACTGCAGCGGGGACTTGCAATTCCTCCAATAGGACAACATCGCATCACTGAGCCAGAAAGAAGACTCATGGCTAATGGCTAAACTCACACCAACTGGCTGGCATGATTTGATAAGAACGCTACGCAAGTTTGGCTTCGATGGTCCATATGTGGGTGGGAAACACCCATACATGATCAAAAGAGATTTAATCCTAACTATACCCAATCCGCATCGCAAGGATATAAGTATCGATCTGCTGACTCGCATCCTGAAACAGGCCGGAATTTCCAAAGAAGAATGGATAAAGGCGTTTGAAAGTTGAGGTTTTCAACGTTCTCTAAGCACGAGAATAAACGAAAGCTCCCTTTTCGCGGACAAACAACGAAAGGGAGCTTTATCTTCACTGGTGGAGCTGAGGGGATTCGAACCCCTGACCTCTTCCATGCCAAGGAAGCGCGCTCCCTCTGCGCCACAGCCCCAAGACAGTGCTCATTATAGGAATGGGCGAGACTTTTGTCAACGGCAATTTTTAAATTTTTTATACTGACTCATTACATTCTCATAGAGTGAAAAATTAAAATGCAAGGTGCGAGGAGCAACTGTAATATTGTTAATCTATTGGTCTTTTCGTTCAGATCAAATAGAATGCTGGTGTAAGGAAAGTAAGAATATCATTACTTTAGGAGGAGGAACGGGATATGGAGATCACAAAGATCACTTCAAAAGGACAGGTTACCATTCCCGTCGATATTCGCCGCAAATTGGGCGTCAAGATGGGTGACAAGATTTTATTTGTCGAGGAAGCAGGTAGGGTGTATATACTTAATGCTTCTATGGAAGTCATAAGAAAAGCACAGGCCGCTTTTGCCGGTGAAGCGGAACGTGTTGGGTTAAAAGATGAGAATGACGTAGTAACAACGATAAAAGAGCTTCGCCGCGAAAGATAAAAAGAATAGCATGAGAACTATGTTGGATACCAATGTGCTTATATCACTACTTTCATTTCCTAATCCGCAAATGAATTAAATGGCGTCATAGCGTCATTCGGCCATTGATGCCCTGATCGGTCTATCATCGCCAAAGCAAGGATATACGTAGTAGCCGTCTTCAATGCCCTTTTCCCTTAGGTTAGACGGGGCCGATGACGCAGAAATCTTCTTGGGTAAGCAAATGCTCTGTGCTGTCGAAGTATTCTGCTAATGATACATATGCTCTGCCGTCGACAATACGTTCCTTTAGTCTAAGTAAATTTATGCGCTCTTCTGCCTCGACAAAGATCGCGTACTGCCTGTTTTTATCTAAAATTCCAAAATCGCCGACTTTTACAATCACGCCCTTCAGTGCCTCTTCATCTTGCCCTTCTTCTAACACGATCGGCCAGGCAATTAGGTTTTCCTTTTCGGGCCGATGTGTCTCGTAGCCCTCTTTTAAAAGGGCTTGATGCCATTCGAGCACCTCCAGGGCCACTTTGTCTATCCAATTTCCCTCGATTAAGGGTATAGATGACATAAAAAGGTTGGGCGGATCTTTGGGATTAAGCGCCCAACCGGCCTCAAGGGCATCGTTTTTTACGAGGGATCGCACTTTACTCAACAAAGATTCAAGAACAGCATCAAATTCCTCATCTCGAACGTCGAGCAGGCCTCTGTTGAAGTCTCTGCCATGCAAAAAATCGTCTTCCTCTTTGGGAGAGTCAAACTTCATCTCCCTTTGCCTGTTTCGCAGGTCATCGTTTATGCAATAAAAAAGAGAGGCTAAAAAGTCAACTTGTGGTTTTAACTCACCGAATTTTTGGTTTACACACTCAGATCCTTTATCGCCATATTCCTTCATCAAGGCTTCGTTAAACTTCTTGTATAAGTTTCTTATTGAATCGTAACGGTCTTCAGATTCATCTGAAGCTAGGATTTCTCTCATCCATTCCTTCGTAACTTCCTTAACCATGGGAGAAATGTTTTTAAGATCAATCGGCGAATTTAATGCACTCATAGAATTAACTCTCGTATTTTATTATTTGAAAGTTGATGCTTTCGCTCATGCAAGTGCATGCTGTACAAAACCCGACATTTCCATGGGCCGGGGCCATTCGGTTTGTAGCTAAAAGTTCAAGGTTCGATGCACACCCAAAATTTTTACCCTAGCATTTTAAGTACTTCGTCCTTCGATTT
>NZ_CALETC010000157.1:0-1411 GCF_937920065.1 Acetomicrobium mobile | reverse complement strand
TAAAAATAAGGGATCAGTCCATATATGATTATCTTTCCTTTGGCATTCCCGAACCGTGGACGATTTACGATGGCGTGTATTGCTTGAAGCCCGGATATTGGATGAGGGTAAATAAGACAGGAATGGAAAGCCAGTCCTATTGGACGCTAACACGCCTGCCTAAGGTTGAAATGAGCTACCAGGAGGCACAGAAATGCCTGCGGGATTTAATCAGGGAAACGGTGAAATTGCAGCTTCGAAGCGATGTTCCTTTGGGCGTTTTTTTGTCCGGTGGCATGGACAGCAGCGTAATTACTTACGAGGCTTCACGGGAAATTGGCTCCACGCTTACGGCGTTTACAGTGGCAACTCCGGGCTTTGAAACGGACGAATCGGCCATTGCCAAGCGAACGGCCAGGGCATTGGGCATTCGTCACCAAATATTGGATATGAAAATAGCTCCAAAAGATTATATCTTTCAGGTGGTAGAGCATTACGATCAACCTTTTTCCGATTCCAGCGCAATTCCGTCGATGGCAATATCCAAGTTAGCTTCAAATTATGTAAAAGTGGTACTCAACGGCGACGGTGGAGATGAGGTCTTTGGCGGTTATCGGCGCTATGTGGCAAACAGGCATTTCGATTTGTGGGGACGTTATGTACCTTCTTTTATTTGGGGTTTGCTAGGGAACGTTTTAGGAGGATGCCCCGGTTCTAGAAGAAGCGCGCTTGGGTTTTTGCGCAGGATTACAAGGGGATCTTCGCAGTCGCCGGCTATGCGCTTCTTGACTTGGACAAATGACCAGCTTAACGACTCGGACAAAAGATCATGGTGGATAGGGAAGCGGCAATCTCCCACCGAAGCCTTGATCGAAAACAAACTAAAGGAGATTTCAAATTATTCATGGGTGGATCGACAGATTGAGCTTGATCGGGCGTTTATCCTGCCCGGGTTGCTGGTTAAGATGGACATGGCGTCTATGGCTGCATCATTAGAGGCCAGGTCTCCTTTTTTAGATCACAAGATTGTTGAATTTGCCGCGCTCTTGCCGGATTCGTATAAAGTCGGGTTAAAAATGGGCAAAAGGATTTTGCGGGATGCCTACAGCGGATTGCTCAGCGATGAAGTAACCAGGGGAAAGAAAAAAGGCTTTGAGATACCGTTATACAAATGGTTGACTGACGATTTGAAGGATTTGACTACAGATGCCCTTCTTAATCCAAATGCCATGATATATAGTTACTTGGATAAGACTCAGGTTCATTTGCTCGCCGAACAAAAAATTATGAGAGAAAGGAATTGGGCATATTTGATGTACGCCCTGCTCATTTTAGAGCTGTGGCTTCAAAGGGAAAGGAAAAATATTACTTAAGGGGTATAGTAGCTAAAATGACTGATAAAATCTTAGTTACAGGCTGTGCAGGCTTTATA
>NZ_CALETC010000156.1:0-3502 GCF_937920065.1 Acetomicrobium mobile | reverse complement strand
ATGAACAGCGCTTTTTAATGACATCAACCTGCTGTTTTCCTTTCAAGGGCTTCACCTGCAGCTTCGCGATCCATTATTATCGTGGCATCAGGATGAAGGTACAAAAAGGAGGCAGGCAGTTTCGTAGTGACATGCCTATCTTTTAAGAGGCTTGCCATTATGGTGGCCTTCTTTCTTCCGTTTGCAAGAAGAAGAATCTTTTTTGTCTTCATTATCGCCCCAAGCCCCATGGTTATGGCCTTTTTCGGCATATCCAGGGGATCATCGAAAAAGCTGCCATTGTCGCGAATCGTTTCTTCGGCAAGCGTTACGACATGAGTGTCGACCTTTAGCCTGTCGGCAGGTTCGTTGAAGCCTATGTGTCCGTTTCTGCCTATGCCCAAGATTTGCAGGTCTATGGGGCCAAGTTCCTCTATCTTTCTGTCGTATTCCCTGCAAAATTCTTCTATATCTTCTGCCTTTCCGTCGGGTATGTAAATGTTTTCGGGCTTTACGTTTACGTGGTTAAAAAAATTCTGGCACATGTAATAGCGGTAGCTGTGCTTGTTGTCGGGTGATATCCCGCAAAACTCGTCCAAATTAAAGGTTGTAACCTGAGAGAAATCCAGACCTTCCTCTGTGTGCATCCTTATTAGCTCTTTATACATCCCAAGGGGTGTGCCTCCGGTGGCCAGCCCTAAAACCAAGTTTGGCCTTGCTCTTATGGCATCAGCCACCATCTTTGCTGCCATTTTGCTCATATCCCTGTAATCATATGCTACCGACGTCTTCACTGAGCCTGCCCCCCTGCAATTTCATCTACGTCCTTAAGATTATGATGAAATCGCATTTGGGTCAAGCAAAGATACGTATACAATATCTTTTCACTCTCGCTGAACTGTGATATTGTTGAAGGATTAAAAGAGCTATAGGTTTTCTTGGGTTTCGTCAAACTCAGCAATTCGGGCGGGGTGGGTGTAGACGTTCATCCTTCCCTCGCGGATGAAGCCAATTAAGGTCATACCGCAACCTTCGGCTAAGGCTGCAGCCTCACACGTCGTTGCCGATACGCTTCCAAAGATCGGGATGCCTGCCAGCGTCACCTTGCTTACAAGCTCGCACATGAGCCTTCCGGAGATCAAAAGGATACATTCGCCCATGTCGACGTCCTGCATCAACGCCCTGCCGATGACCTTTTCGACGACGTTGTGCCTGGCTATATCCTCGATCAAAAAATACTTTAGGCCGTCGCGGCGCAAGAGCAAGCCGGCATGAAAGGCGCCCGTCTTTCGATAAAGAAAAGCTTCCTGGAGATGTTTAACGCCTTCAAATATGATATCTGCGCTCGTCTTCCAACTCGGAGCCATATATGAAGCTTTAAGGGTATCAGGCCCGGGCGCGGCCTTTAAAATCACGTTTACCGCGTTGCCGTAAACGTCCATGCTTGCCACGTCGCCATAACGCGTTATAAGGCCACGGGAAAACATATGCCCAACGGCAAGCTCTTTCATGTCGCCCTCTGACGCCCTTAACGTGGCAAAAAGACGGCCACATACGTTTATAAAGACATCCTTTTCGTGTGCTACGATGTCCGCATCAAATGACCATGATCTGTCTTTTGCGTAATACTTAAAGATGTTTTTTTCGCTGAAACCAACCGACATGACGAAACCTCCCATGAGACCGACGTCACCATCTCTTGATCAGCGAAGGCAAGGCGCCTTTATGGATGCAGTCAAGCAGGTACAAAAAAAGCCCCGAAACGGTGAGATCTGCCGTCGTGCCGGGGTTTCTCTTGTTGCCGATGCGTCTGAGGTAAAGGTCAAATTTGCGCACAGCTGCCTTGCCGGTTGCGCTGTAAAGTCCACCCGTTTTTAGGACTTCAGCTGCCCTTTTTGAGACCTTTGCCGCCTCCGTGATGCCAAGCTTCCTTGCGATCAAGGTGTCGGCCACCTCAGACAGTATCGTCAAAAAGGCCTGGACTATGGCGTCGCGCAAGGGCAAGCCTTTATTTAGCGCTTCCCATATGGCAGGTAGGGATATCTCAAAGGTTACGGAAAAGTTCGTCACGTACTCCCTGGCGATCGAATCGCGATGTGCCGCTTCTGCCATGGCTTGCTTTAAGGGGATGCCGGCGCGAGCCTGCGAGACGTCGTACCGCTCTACCTTGCCCATGCCTCCTGCGCCTGACAGCCTGATGGCCTCGTACACGCAGTCAGCGTCCCCTTCCGTCAAGTTGTCTAAGACGTCTTCAAGCGAGCTTCTAATGGCATCGAAACTTCCGTCAGCCTCACAGCTTCGGGCAGCCTTGCAAAGCGGCGCCAAAAGAAGCAAAATGCCAAGATTTACGTTCGTTGAGGTAAGCTTCGACTTGTCTTTAATACAACAAAGGACGAGCTCGCCCACGGAAAGCTCGTCTAGTCGCTGAAACGAAGTGCCCATGGCTACCGCCCCGGCAAAAAAATCAAAGGGGTTTGAGTCGCTAAAAGCCCTTTCTACGTGGACGTTGCCGGGCTTTTTGGCGCACACCTCAAATATGCAAGCAAGTTGAGCTGCCCAGGTGATCTCTTTGGTATCGTACATCATGGATTTAACCCAAGCAGTGCCTCTACGATCGTCGAAGCGATATCCGGCTTTGCCACCTGCTGCAATCCCCTCCAGCCGGGGATGCCGTTTACCTCAAGCAGGTAAAGCTCTCCTTCCTCTGACGGCAGTATGTCGACTCCCGCGTAGAAGGCCCCAACGGCGTCGGCAGCCTTCAAGCTCAAGTCGATCAGATTTTCGTCAGGGACTAGCAAGCTAGCTTGAGCACCTAAGGCCACGTTGCACCTCCAGTCGTAGGATAGCCTTTCCATGGCGGCTATGACGCTGCCGTTTACAACAAAGGTCCTTATGTCCCTGTTTCCGTGAGGTATGAACCTCTGAAGGTAATATACGTATCTATATTGATTCAGCGCCATGAACACCCTGTGTGCCGTTTCGGGGTCGCTAACCCTGGTCATGCCGCGTCCTTCCGAGCCAAACACCGGCTTTACCACGACGTCTCCGCCAAGCTCCGCGAAGGCTGCCATGGCGTCGTCGTACCTTTCGGTGACGCATGTTTCAGGAACCCTTAAGCCGGCCTTTGAAAGCAAAGCGGTGGCGTACATCTTATCCACCGTCTTTTCCAAGGCGTCAGGCGAGTTGATCACCCTGGCTCCTTTGACCTCCTCGAGCACGTGAAGCAGGTCGACGCGAAAAATCACCTGCTCAAGCGACCCGCCGGGTAAGGAGCGAACTAAAATAACATCTCCAAGGTCTGCTTCGTTGACGGAAATGAGATCGTCGTTTATTAAAGCCTTGAGGTCCCTCGTGCGCAGCACGTTTACGCTGACGTTTCGTTCCACGAAGGCTTTGATTAAGACCTCGACGTGCCAGGCGTTTGCGGCTCCAAGGATGGTCGCTTTCATCTAAACCATTCTCGCCTAAGAAGCTCCGCGTTTTCCCTTCCTACAGAAGAAAGGTGGCCGGTCGCCAGGTTGTT
>NZ_CALETC010000155.1:0-3501 GCF_937920065.1 Acetomicrobium mobile | reverse complement strand
GTCTAATGTAAAACCTAGTATGATATCTGAGGATTTTGCATTTTACGCAAAGCAAGTACCGGCAACATACTTTTTTTTGGGATGCGAGTCGCCCCATCCGCTGCATTCAAGTCAGTTTCTTCCAAACGAAGGATGCATAGAGATAGGAATTAAAGTTCTGACAAACCTCGTATTAAATGATTTTTTAGGCATAGATGAGAAACAATCACAAACTTTTTAAAAAATGCTTTTTTGCATCGTAGACGATCATGATTTTCATTTGTAGTCGGCTGGCCACGATGCTTTGTTTAGCCAGCCGACTTTTTCGTTTTGCTGGAGATGGGAATATCATGTTTGTGCCCCCCTACGTCATTGACGGGGATTACGTTACACAAACAAGGGGACGATTTGTAGCTTTAAGGTGTCTACCAAGCCTTTGTCCGTTATTTTCAAGGCAGGGCTTACCGGCAGCGTGATGGTGCAGATGCTCATGATCGGATTGGTAGATTTAAATCCGTGGTTTATGAGAGCGTCTTTTATGGCCGCACTGGCTTGGGCTACTTCTTGAACGCAATTTTCGCTGAGCAATCCGCCGATTGGAAGGTGTAAACAAGCCTCAATATCTCCGTTTGATACCAAAACCATACCACCTTGTGATTTTACGACCCAATTTGCGGCTTCCATCATGTCTCTTACGTTGTCGCCAATGATTAAGAGATTATGATGATCGTGGGCGTAGCTGCTTGCAAAAGCCCCATTTTTGATTACAGTGCCGCTTACCAAACCTGTAGCATAACTGTCGCCGCCATATCGATTTATTACGACAACCATGTTGAGACCGGCCTCGTTCCACATCAGGTCACCCTCTCTTACCGGGACGTCGACAAAAATTTCTTTTGTAGATGTGTTTGCCGAATTCTTTTCCATCACTCGACATCTCTGGTAACCCTCTTTTATTGGAGGGACAAGGAGAAACAATTTTTCCTCGATTGGTGGAGTGTTAACGGTCTTATAAAACTTATCGCTAAAGGATTTATCTAAAGAATCCTGTTCACTTGAGTTAGAAGCTAAAGAGTAAACGATTTCTCCCTTCTTCATGACCCACGCTATGGGAAGATCTTCGCTTCGTTTATTTAGGAAGACTATATCTGCTATTTTACCGGGCGCAATAGCCCCTCTGTCGCGAAAGCCCATTCTGTCAGCGGGAGAGAGGGTGGCAGCAATGATGGCGGATTCAAAAGGCAATCCCCTTTCTACCGAAAGCCTTATTAGCAAATCCAAGTGGCCTGCTTTCATAAGTTTATCCGGGGGCACGTCGTCTGTCACAAGTGAAAATCGTCCGTCACAGCCTAAGTTTCCTAAAATTGCCATGGTTTCTTCGGTAATTGAGCTTTCCTGTAACTCTACGAACATGCCCATTCCTAGACGATCCTCTAGACCCTCGGGGCTTTGCATGCAGTGATCAGAGTCCACTCCTGTAAACAACACTTTTGACAGCTCAAATCCTTTAATTGATGGGACGTGACCTTCTACGGCCAAAAAAGGATAGTGTTCGCGCATATATCTGACAAAGTCCATGGCGCGACACTCTCGAAGTTGCATTAAATCGGTATAATTCATCACTTCGCCGAGGCATACCATCCTTTTCTGCTCATCGCTAAGCAAAGTCTTGATTTCTTTAAGGCCGATTTCGCCTCCTGTGCTTTCGAGCTCGTTATTGGTGGAAGGGACAGAACTTGGTATGCCGTAAAAGACATCTATGGGAGCGCCTTTGCCAGCATCTATCATCCCCTTGATGCCTTCAACGCCAAGCACGTTTGCCATTTCGTGGGGTTCGCTTACTATGGTCGTGGTTCCGTGAGCGACTACGGCACGGGCGAAGTTGAGCGGGGTTAAAAAACTGCTCTCAATGTGCATGTGGATGTCAATGAATCCCGGAATCAGAGCACCACCTCGGCAAGATATGCGCTTTACAGGTTCAAAGTCGATAGATGAGGCATTGCCCACAAAAAGGATCTTTCCGTCGCGGATTGCTACATCGGCGGTGATCCACTTTTTTAGGTAGACGTTAAAAACTTCCCCATCTGTTAGTAAGCAATCTATTTTCATTTTTCATCTCCCCTTATGTCATTTCAACCAGGGTCAAAGTGTAGTTAAGACTATGATCGAGGTTTAATATGAAACTTTGTATGGGCCTAATGTGCAACTAATGTATAAAAATAACATACCATTAAAAATGCTACTACGTAAAGGCTCCAGTGGACCTCTCGTACTCTACCACTGACGAGCTTTAGAAAGGCATATGCTATAAGGGCTGCAGCGACACCGTTGCCTGAATTGAAGCTAAATATTGTAAGCACAATACATATGAAAGCCGGGAAATACTCAGTAAAATCGTCGTAATCTATTCGAGCCATCGACTTGAGCATGGTTATCCCAATGTAAATGAGAGCCGGAGCAGCTGCCGCTGAGGGGATCATTAAAGCCAGTGGCGAGAAAAAGAAGGTCACCATGAATGCACAAGCCGTGACCAGTGCCGTCAACCCCGTCCTGCCTCCTGCGGCTACGCCGGCAGAGCTTTCCAGGTAGGTGGTTAAAACGGGACAACTGAATAACCCTCCGAAAGCTGTGGCACAACTGTCTACATAAAAACACTTCTCGATGCCGGGCAAGTTGCCTTTTTCGTCCAAAAATCCACCCAAGGCCCCCACTCCTAAGACTGTTCCTAAAGTAGAGAAGAAGTCGGGAATAAAGAAGGCCAAAAGAAAAGGCAGATACTGAACTTTCATAGCCCCTAATAGGTCTACTTTAAAGGCTAAAGGGGCTATGCTCTCCGGGATAGTAATTATTGAAGATGGAATCTTCGTTATCCCCATGGGAATTCCTATGAGGGTGGCCAGTGCGATGGAAAGAATTATCCCGCCCTTGACCTTTCTGCTCTCGAAAAAGAGTATCAACAAAAAACCGATAAGCGCTAATGCGACCTTCGGTTGGGCTAAATCGCCAAAGCTTAAGACGTTTTTGCTGGCATCGGCAATGATAATTCCGGCTTGGCGAAATCCGATGCATGAGATAAATAAACCGATTCCTGCACCTAGAGCTATTTTTACACTGGGGGGGATAATTTTTACTATGAAATCCCTTACCCCAAGGAAGCTCACGGCCATAAATATTAAACCACTTAAAACGATGATGCCCGAAGCTACGGGAAGCGGCACGCCACCCTTTAGAAGAGTGAGGCTGAATATGGCCACACTCCCCATTCCCGGGCCGAGGGCAAAGGGCCTGTTGGTGTAAAGAGCCATGGCTGCCGTTGTAATTACCGTCATTAATACTACGACGCTTAAAGCGGAGCCCCTTGGCAAGCCACCTTCGGCCAACATTGCAGGTACAACCGCCACGATGTACGCCATTGTCGCGAAAGTTGTAAGCCCTGCAATGACTTCTGTTTTGACGTTAGTATGATTTTCTTCGAGGTGAAAATACCTATACAACCAATTCTTAGACTCTCCATCCATGATT
>NZ_CALETC010000154.1:0-3502 GCF_937920065.1 Acetomicrobium mobile | reverse complement strand
AACACTTGAAGCTAAACCTTCACCAACGCTCAAACAGCCTGCGCGATAACTTATAATGCTAGGCTCGGTTTCTTTAGATTAACTGAGCTCTACGTTAATTTATAAGCATATTAGGTATCCATAATGCGAGTTGAGGAAATGCAATGATAAGTATCAATACTAATGTCATTGCACCCAAAAACGGTGGCAGATATTTAAAGGTATTTTCATACCTCTCCTCAGCTACTCTGCACGCCGCGATCAAGTCTACCCCTAAAGGTGGAGTGTTAGCTCCTATAGCCAGATTTATACACACGATTATCCCTAAATGTATCAAATCCATGCCCAACGTATTAAAAATGGGTAAAAAGATGGGCAGGACTATTATGATGATTGCGATCGTTTCCATGAACATGCCGAGCAAAAGCAAAAGTATATTGAAAAGAATCAATATGACCCAATAGTTTTCGCTAATCGAAAGCATGAACGAAGCGACCTTTTGAGGGATGTCTTCGGCTGCGACAACCCAACCGAAGAGGTTCGCAGCAGCTATTATAAAAAGGATAACGGCGCTTGTCCTGACAACATCAATTCCTATCTCTAAAAGCTCTGATAACGAGACCTTTTTGTAGACGAAGACAGCTAATATCAATGCATAAAGTGCAGCTATGCCGCCTGCTTCGGTAGCCGTAAAAATCCCAAGCAAAATGCCTCCTAATATTATCGCGGGGGTAAGGAGAGGCAATAATGCCATCTTAAAGGCATTCCATCGCTCCTTCCAGCTCGATTTTTCCATTCTGGGATAGTTTTCTTTGATGGCAAATACATACGAAATAACCATAAAAGCCACTCCAGCCATGACCCCGGGGATGATACCGCTCAAGAAAAGCTTTCCTATGGAAGCGCCGGTGGTTACGCCGATGGTGACCATGACAATGCTTGGAGGTATGATCGTGGCCAATGCGCCCGAGCAACCAAGCAAAGTTGCGCTAAAAGGCCTTTTGTAACCTTGCTCGTTCATGGCAGGAAGAAGAATGGAACCGATTGCGATGACATCTGCTACTCCAGACCCAGAAATTGCCCCAAAAAGCATACAGGATATCGCCATCACCATAGCCATTCCTCCGGGGATGTGCCCTACAATGGTTGCGGTGAACTTTACTATTCGCGGCGTGATGTCTCCCCTGGCCATCAGTTCTCCTGCCAGAAGGAACAAGGGAATTGCAAGAAGCGTAAAAGAGTCCACCCCTACCACCATGCGTTGGGCTATAGCCAGGAGAGGAACGCCCGAAAGCATCGTCAGATATACCGTACTTGAAAAGGCAATAGCAAAAGCAACGGGAATTCCCGCAATTAGGGCGACAAATAAAATGACGAGCAAAATTAGCATGGCCGATTACACCCTTTCATTTACATTATGACGATTTGCTACAAAAAATTGGTACATTCCAACTATCATAAGAAAACATCCGACGGGAAAAGCAAGGTAAAGTATTCCTGCGGGTATTTGTAAGGCCGTAGTCTTAAGCCTCCAGGTTCTTACAACAACAAGACATCCGGACCACGTTCCAACAATTAGAAAGATAGTTAAAAATAGGTTGCCAAGAATTTCGAGCCCTTTTTTTAAAAAAGGCCAGGGAATGATATCTTGAACAAATCGAATTGCCATATGTTCTCCATGTCTCATGGCCACTGCTGAGCCAAGAAAGGTTATCCATACCAGCAAAGTCTGAGACAGTTCTGCTCCCCAGGGAATGGGAACAGAAAAAATGTAACGAGCACTGGCTTCAGCGATTACTTCAAAAAATATTACGTAAAGGGCAATGGAAAGCAAGCGATCTATTGCCCTAAAGAATCCCTCAAAAAATTTACTCGCCATATTTTCTCACGAGGTCCATTAAGTCTTTACCAAACACCGATTCGTAGTCATTCCACACGGGTTGAACTGCAGCCTTGAACGCTTCCTTGTCGACCTCGTTTGCTTGCATTCCCTTTTCCTTGAGCTTCACCAGCATATCGCTTTCTTCGTCCATAATTTGTTGTCGCTCTCTGTCTCGCCATTTGTGGGCTAGGGCTTCAACCACAGGTTTATCCTGATCGGGTATTCGTTTCCATGCCGGCGAATTGACGCACAGCAAGGCAGAACCCCAAATGTGACCGCTTAAAGACAGGTACTTTTGCACTTCGTAGAAAGCATTTGCATAGATAATGCCGAGCGGGTTTTCCTGCGCGTCAACTACACCTTGCTGCAAGGCGGTGTAAAGTTCACCAAAGTTAATTGGAATCGGCGAAGCTCCAAGGGCCTTAAAGGTGTCAAGGCGCATTTTGTCGGGAGTAACACGGATCTTCAGCCCTTCCATATCTTTGGGAACCATGATCGGCCTTTTGTTGTTGGTTATATGTCTAAATCCGTTCTCCCACCAGGAAATCCCCTTTATGCCTTTAGATTCGAGAATTCCGAGGAGGAAGTTTCCAATCTCTCCATCCATTGCCCTGTATGCCGCCTCATGGTCTTTCCACGCATAGGGAAGAGCTTCGATGCCAAATCTGGGGTCGATGGATTGAAAGGAACCGCCACCGATTAAACCACCATCGACAGTTTGAAGCATTAGACCCTCGATAAGATCCTTTTCGTTGCCTAGCTGAGATCCGGGATAGATCTTAAAAATAACCCGGCCTTCTGTTTGTTCGGCCGCTTCTTTGGCAAACCCGTCAAGATTGATGTGCCAGGCACTGTCAGTAGTTAACACATGGCCAATCTTAATCTCTGTTGCGGCGTAGGATGATGAAGACAAACCCAAAAGAAGACAAAAAACAAAGATAAGGGTCAATACGCGCTTCACGGTTAAATCACCTCTTTTTAATTATTGGCAGGTTTTTTACGTACTGCTGAAATTTTGTATATCATAGTGGTTTTTAAATGTCAAGACAAAATGTCAAGCCAATAGGATCTACCACTATTTTAAGGGGCGGCTAGGCATCATGAAGATCAAGGGCATGGCTGCTATGAAGGCAATGGTAAGGCCAAAAAACACGATGGCAAAACCCCGGGACGCGTCGGCCAACCGTCTCGACGACCAGCGTGACTATGGTAACGCTAAGCGCACCCCCCCATTTGTCGAAACATACCCCTGATGCCGGTTATGGGCAAGTAGGGTCAGAGGTATCACATGAAATGGATGATGGTTAAAGGTAGACACCTGGGGATTAGTCTTACCTTGTATTGTTATGTTATTGCTTCCACTCAAGCCTTAGCCAACCGCCGTGGGAGTAGCTGTCGTCTCCAAACCTTCCATTGTAGTTTAAAGACATGTCGAAGTTTCCTGCCGTGTAAAGGGTCATCCCTAGGTCTGCGACGAAGTAGTCATCATCAAGTTTTTCGGTGTACCAGCTCTTCACTCCGTACCAGCTTTGGTCTATGGTGACGTCGTCTCCCGAAAGGACGTTTACATAGGAAAGTCTGAGGAATGGAGAAAACCTCGAGCCGTCCTTGGAGATAAACTCTCCCTTAAACCTCACGCCT
>NZ_CALETC010000153.1:0-4112 GCF_937920065.1 Acetomicrobium mobile | reverse complement strand
GCAGCGGACTTCGGATCCGCAGGCTGGGGGTTCGAGTCCCTCCAGGCGCGCCAACGATTCCTTAAAAGCATTTTTACTACTATACTAGCCAAATTAACCAACAATCCTTTAGTCGGTCTTATTTCCTTTTTTGTTTTTTTTCGATAAGACCTTCAGTGTATAAAATACCGTCCAAATTAAGGAGCCAGTCGTGAGGCTTGTCCATGCTTCGCGCATCAATGATCAAACCTCTTTGTTCTGCAGCTCTAACTGCATCAAATATCTCAGATTTACTGAGGCCAGTTTCCTTTTGAAGAGACTCAAGATCCACTGAATAAGCACCGTTGCCTCCAAGAGAATAAATTGCAATCAAGACTCTATCGAGATTTTGTTCTTTCTGGTTTTGCTGCTTCTTCATACAATGTTTATTTAAGAGCTCAAGGAAATACCGCATTGTCTCAAGGATATACAAAATTTTCTCAATCATATCTCTACCCCATTACACTAATAGTTATACGCATATTACATATTACGATATTACTACAAATATGACGCAAAACCTAATATACTCTACTCTAAATGTTAATGTTCTGCAAGTAGAACAGCGCATGGCCATGACTTCTATGACATTTTAATGCATAGAGGAGTGTTCTGAGCTGGCTGTGGTGGTCGAAGTAAGCGAGATTGCGGTTCTTCCTCAAAAAAACTGACACATACTCTCGGGCAACATAGAAAAAAATGCACAAAATCATCATTCTTTTTTGTATAATTGCATTAAGTGGGTTGTTTAGTTTAATGAAACAACTTTATGAAAACGGAGTTGATGTGAGTGGCGAGAAACCGGGGGAACAACACGCAAGAAGAATCTCTTGAAAGGCAGCTCTGGAAAGCTGCTGACAAATTGCGGAAGAACATCGATGCAGCTGAATACAAACACGTAGTTTTAGGCCTTATATTCTTACGGTACATATCAGAAGCCTTTGAAGAGTTGTACGTGAAACTTGAATCAGGCGAAGGAGAATACGAAGGAGCCGACCCGGAAGACAGAGATGAATATAAGGCAGTAAACGTCTTTTTTGTGCCACCTGAGGCTCGATGGTCCTATCTCCAATCGAAAGCAAGGCAGCCCGATATAGGAAAAATTGTGGATAATGCAATGGATGCGATCGAAAAAGAAAACCCTTCTCTGAAGGGTGTTTTGCCAAAGGTATATGCTCGAGGTAATCTTGACCCAATTAGCCTGGGAGGTTTAATAGATCTGTTCAGCAACGTATCGCTTAAGCAAGCCCAGTCAAGGAGCGCTGACATTTTGGGTCACGTGTTTGAGTACTTTTTAGGTGAGTTTGCGCTGGCGGAAGGAAAAAAAGGAGGACAATTCTATACTCCGAGGACTGTTGTCGAGCTGTTGGTTGAGATGCTTGAGCCATATAACGGGAGGGTGTTTGACCCATGCTGCGGCTCTGGCGGGATGTTTGTTCAATCTGAAAAGTTTGTAGCTGAGCACCAAGGAAGGATGAACGACATATCCATCTATGGCCAGGAAAGTAATCTGACCACATGGCGGCTTTGCAAAATGAATTTGGCCATAAGAGGCATTGACAGCTCGCAAGTGCTTTGGAACAGTGAGGGGTCATTCTTGAACGATGCCCACAAGGACTTGAAGGCAGACTACGTCATCGCTAATCCGCCCTTTAACGACAGCGATTGGGGAGGGGAACTGCTCCGTAACGACGCCCGATGGAAATACGGCGTGCCGCCCGTTGGAAATGCGAATTACGCCTGGATTCAACACTTCATCTATCACCTTGCGCCAACCGGCGTGGCTGGGTTTGTCATGGCTAAAGGGTCGCTTACGTCGAAAAGTTCGGGTGAGGGTGAGATCAGAAAAGCAATTATAGAGGATCGCCTCGTTGACTGCATAGTAAACTTACCGCCAAAGCTTTTCTTGAACACGCAAATTCCGGCCTGCCTTTGGTTTTTGAGCAGAAATAAGGCCAACGGAAAATACAGAAGCAGAACCGATGAAATACTTTTTATAGACGCAAGGAATATGGGATATCTCATCAATCGCAGGACGCGTGCACTGTCGCGAGAGGACATAGAAAAGATTGCCAATACCTACCACAACTGGCGTAATCCAAACGGTCATTATGAGGACGTAAAAGGGTTTTGCAAATCCGCAACAATAGAAGAAGTGAGGCAGCTTGATTATGTGCTCACACCTGGTCGTTACGTAGGTTTGCCTGAAGAGGAAGACGACTTTGACTTTAAGGAGCGATTTACAAAGCTTAAAGCCGAGTGGGAAGAGCAGCTTAAAGAAGAAGCAAGGCTTAACGCACTCATCGCTGAAAACCTAAAGAAGGTGAAGGTGGATGAGTGATAAGGTGCCGAATGGGTGGAAAGAGTGTAGGTTAGAAGAGGTAGCAAAAATTGTAGGTGGAGGTACCCCCAAGACGGATGTTGACGAATATTGGAATGGAGACATACCTTGGATTACACCAAAAGACCTATCAAATTTTAATGGTAGGTATATATCAAAAGGAGAAAGAAACATTTCTGAAAAGGGTCTTGTAAATTCTAGCGCTAAACTTTTGCCGCCAGGAACAATTTTGTTAACTTCCAGAGCGCCCGTTGGGTATTTGGCAATTGCTGAAAATGAAATCACAACCAACCAAGGTTTTAGGAGCTTGGTCCCTTTAAATAACATTGATAACATTTTTCTCTTTTATTTACTGAAAAATAATATTGAATATTTAAAGTCTCAAGCAACAGGAACAACCTTTGGAGAATTAGCTGGTTCAGTACTCAAATCATTAGTATTTTTATTCCCCCCTCTTCCCGAGCAGCGCGCCATTGCCTCTGTCCTTTCCAGCCTCGACGACAAAATAGACTTGCTCCACCGAGAAAACAAGACGCTTGAAGCTATGGCAGAGACGCTCTTTCGGCAGTGGTTTATAGAGGAGGCTAAGGATGAGTGGGAGGAAAAATCATTGAAGGATATTTACATTTTCGAAAAAGGTTTCGAGCCCGGAAGCGAGAATTACTTAGAAACTGAAGAGGAAGACGCAATAAGATTTATTAGAGTTGGAGATATGCTTAGTCATACACCTTCTGTTTACATAAAAAAGAGCCTTGCCAAAAGCATTTGTTCTGCAGATGATTTGCTAATGTCTTTTGACGGAACACCTGGAAGATTGAACTTCGGTATAGAAGGTGCGTATTCTTCAGGAATAAGAAGGATATACTCTCTTAATCCTGTATATGACAATCTGGGATTGAAGTATTTGATTTTCAAGTCGAAGCATATTCAGGATACGGTAAACGCTCACTCATCAGGAACGGTTATACTTCATGCGAGCTCGAGTATTGATGAGTTGACGTTTAGTTTCCCTGACGAGAGGAAGTTGGAGGAATTTAACGAGATGATTACTCCCATATTCTCAAAAATGCAACTTAACAAGAGGCAATTTCGTATTCTCGAAAAACTCCGCGATACATTGCTTCCTAAATTGATGAGCGGCGAAGTAAGGGTGAAATATGTGGAAGAGGAGATGGCGTCATGTCGCGCATAACAGAATCCGCCATCGAGGATTTTGTCATAGAGTTACTGATATCTCAAGGCTATCAGTACATCTTTGGTCCGGACATCGCTCCTGATGGTGATAAACCGGAAAGAGCAACCTTTGGAGATGTAATTCTATTTGGCCGGCTGCGAAAGGCGGTTGAGCGAATAAACCCCCATATACCGACAGAGGCAAGAGAAGATGCCATCAAGCAAGTCCAACGTTTTAATGCTCCTGATCTTATCGCTAATAACGAAGCGTTTCACAGAATGCTTACAGAAGGGATAAACGTTAGCTATAACAAGGATGGCATCGAAAGAGGCGACCTTGTGTGGCTCATAGACTTTAACAACCCGGAAAATAACGACTTTCTTGTAGTTGATCAGTTTACCGTTGTTGAAAACAAAGTCAACAAGCGTCCTGATGTGGTGATCTTCGTAAACGGCTTACCTTTGGTCGTCATCGAGCTTAAAAACCCAATTGATGAGCAAGCGACGTTAAGGTCTGCTTTCGATCAAATTCAAACCTACAAACAGATGATACCGAGCCTATTTTTATACAATGCATTTA
>NZ_CALETC010000152.1:0-2811 GCF_937920065.1 Acetomicrobium mobile | reverse complement strand
GAAGGAGGCAAACGCTGACATGAGAAGGTTACCTGGGCCTGTTGTTGTAGGGATAGTAGGAAGCGGATATGCTTCTTATCTGCACTGCAAGGGATATGAGCGGGTAGGCAAGATTGACGTAAGGTTAAAGACTATTTGCGACGTAGACGAAGCGAAGGCCACAAAGTTGGCGTCTATGCTCAACAGCAAAAGTATTACCGTGGCTTTGGAGGAGTTGCCTAGTTAGTCGAAAGTTCCGAGCGCTGAGGTAAGCGGTTTTAAAAAAAGGGGGGAAGTTTAGGTATCAAGGTCTCCCCCCTGGCCTGGTAACCTCTGTTTTAAAGGGCGAGCTTAGCGTCTATAGCGAGATTCTACCTTGGAATGCTTATGTAGAAGAGATACGCTCAAATTTGTCGCATTTGTATTTAAAGAACCGGATAACCGGCATTGATCCAGGCGTTTACACCACCTGCCAAAACTTTTACGTTCGAAAAGCCTTGAGCTTCGAAAGATTCTGCCACACGGGCAGACGTAGCATCGTTATGTCAGGCGCAGTAAAATATGATCTCTTGATCTTTGCTTAAATCTTGCTCCTTATTGCGGAATTCCTTCAAGGATATAGCACCCTCAAGGCGTACCTTTTTGTAACGCTCTTCATCCTCGTATGCGCAAACTAACAACGCCTTTCCCGATTGCACTTCTTGCCTTGCCTCTTGCGGGCTGATCTTTTCTGCCATGGTTTTAGGATCCCCTCCTTTTGGTCTATCTGTATAACTTGTTTATATGGTCGCCTATATTGTCCCTAGATTTTTATCTATTATCTAATTGTAAGATATTTCTCGGGCACTTCTAGCTTTGTTAATCCGAGATAGCCTCTGCCGAAAACATATGTATCCTGGTAGACAAGTATATAATTTGTCTTCTCGATCCCAGTGCTCAAATCAACGTAATAGCTCCCATTCCATTCCGAGCCCGGCGTATATTTCTCGTAAGCATCGACAAGATCTTCAATAGTCATTTCGGCTTCGCCATCGATGATTCTTCGTGCCAGCTCAACTAAACCCGCTGACTCGGCGTAGCCGCAAGAATAAGCCCACGTACCAAGCCGCCCACTAGCACCCTTTTGTATAATTACTTCTTCTATTTTTTTCATTATTGCTGGGAAGTTACCCTTCTCGGCCGTCAGATCTAGGCCTAACGCACCAGGGTATCCTCTTAGCGGAGAAGGAACGGACGACTCGACGTAATATCCTCCATAAGCTACTATCTGCCTGATGAGCGGTTCGACATGGGCTACATTAGTATTAAAAAATGCTGTTTTTGGGCCGTATTTGTCTAGCCAAGCGGGGACTTTTTCCAGTATAAATTGCTGGGCTCCCGCCACACCGACGTCGCTTACTGGATCTGGTGCAGTCTCAAAATGGAAATTAACGCCTATGTCCTTACAGACAGCTTCCATTATGTTGCGTCTCCTAGAAAGCAGTTCATAACTCATATGTCTTGGGAAAGATATATGTACAAAATCCGTGGCTCCCATCATTTTAGCCGCTACTGGAATAAGATAACCTCTGTAGACGTCATTAACACTTGTCACCAAATCGGCTGTGGAGCTGATAACACCAGGATCCTCCTGGGCTTCGGCAGCAAAGCACAAAATATCCGGCCTCTTTTCCTTAACACGCCTAAAGGCCTCTGTAGTTCCGGGTATTGATTGATTGACGACAATAGCTTTCATTAAAGGATCATCGGCTAGGCCAACTATTTGGCTTATCACTGTTTCCATTTCCTGCATAAAATTATCAGGATAGGTCACATGGGCTATCATGCCACCAGACGATGCATCACCGTAATCTTCGATAAGCTTTTCAGCGCCGCGAAGTTCATCTTCACCCTGTGAAACTGTCCCGGTTACGATGCCAATATGATACGGTGCGTCAGCATAAACAATGCCCCCGCTTGCTATAAGAAATATAAAAAGCGTTGCAGCTACAATAAACTTGACCTTATCCAATGTTCTCCCTCCAGATTGCCATACAGTATTTGGTGTAAGTTATAGACTACTTTTTAATGTTTACTTTGTCAATTGGCGTTAGGCTCTGCGATAGAGATTGTTGACTTCAAATTAAAATACCGAGCGGGAGGAGGCAACCGCTCGGTATTTTTTAGTAAGTTGTGATCTTTTCTAATCGTTCATCGCCAAGATGAAATCGACCATTTTTTGGAAGTTCTCGTTTAACTCTTCCTGTACGTCTTTTCCTTCCTTTAGGTCAGCCCTCACGCCATATATGAACTTTCTCCACATATCGTTGATGCCGGCCTCATGAAATTCGCTGTATTCAAAGCTTGTTCTTTGCTTTTCATACACAGTGCCGTCCATGAGCGCGCGAGGGGTAGCGTTGGCCCCCATTAAAAATGGTATGGAGTATCCGTAGGCTGGTAACGTCACGAAAATGGTTGTTAAAGTTTCAGGATATTCAGGATCTATCAAAATTGTTGCACTTGATTGAGCTCTCTCAAAATTCCACATTGCCGGATGTTTCGATACTTTTGGAGAGTTGGCCAGTTCAATTGTTATGTTGCCGTAATTTGAGATGAGTGCATCCTCGGGCGATCCGTAGTCGTTTACACGAGATACGGTGAAGTAAATACCCTTATATTCCTCGCCATCTTTTTTCAGGGAAGGATTAACTTGCTCTTCAATGATTTTGTAGCAATTATCGGCTATTTGGAGAATTTTGCCGTTGGCATCGACAAATAGGTAGTTTGTGCCCCTGTTTCCGCTGGCCAGGTATCCTTTTTCGGCAAAGGAATGCATGACCGCCTTGGCCTCAT
>NZ_CALETC010000151.1:0-4107 GCF_937920065.1 Acetomicrobium mobile | reverse complement strand
GGTTTAGAGAGGCGGAAGTTATGGACATCGATGAAGAGTTGTTTAGAAAAGGCATCGTGAGCGCCAGGCTTTACGGTTACTTAAAAATTCCCTTCGAAAGAAGGCATGTGCAGAACGTAAAAGCTGCCACCCCTCCCAGCGAAAAATACGAACAGGAAGCAATTGCCGCTGAGGTAGTAGAAAATATGGAACAAGACTGCATTTACATAGTAGGTCCAGGTACCACTACGAGACAGATTATGCAGTTATTGGGGTTAGATTACAGTTTGCTTGGGGTGGATGTCGTAAGCAACGGAAAACTTCTCGCCAAAGACGTCTCGGAAAAACAATTATTGGAAATTATCGACGACAAACGTTCCAAATTGATCGTCACACCTATTGGGGGGCAAGGGTACATCTTGGGTCGAGGAAATCAGCAATTGAGCCCGAGGATCATCAAAAAGATAGGAAAGGACAACATAATAGTCGTTTCCACCAAGAGCAAGCTGCATTCCTTGAAGGGGGCCCCCCTTCTCGTGGATAGCGGCGATGGCGAAGTCGATGAAATGCTTGCCGGATATATAAAGGTCATTACTGGCTATAAAGAATACGCCGTATATCCGGTTTCTTTTTAAAATAGGGCTGAGGCAAATTATAGTTTCTACCAAACGCCCTTAATACGAGTAGATACTTTCAAGCGGAAGGTGAAGAAAATGATGAAAGATAAAGATGTTCTGTCGCTGGAAGGAAAAGTAGCCGCAGTTACAGGTGCTGCATCGGGTATTGGGTACGCTACGGCCGAGATCCTTGCAAAATTTGGTGCACAGGTAGTTTTACTCGATGTCGACAAAACAAAAGGCGAGATGTCTGCCAAAAAGATAGTGGATCAAGGTGGAAAAGCCTATTTCATGAAATGCGACGTAACCTCTGAAAAAGACTGCAAAACGGTCATGGAAGAGATAAAAAATAAATTTGGCAGGCTCGATATTTTACATAACAATGCGGGCATCATTATTAGGAAGACAGTAGTCGAATTAAATGAGAAAGAATGGGATCTGGCTGTAGATGTCTGCTTAAAAGGAACGTATTTGTTGTCAAAACATGCCATACCGCTTATGGCTGCAGGTGGTGGAGGCAGCATCATAAACACCGGCTCTGGATGGGGTC
This sequence comes from Acetomicrobium mobile, assembly GCF_937920065.1. Taxonomy (NCBI): domain Bacteria; kingdom Thermotogati; phylum Synergistota; class Synergistia; order Synergistales; family Acetomicrobiaceae; genus Acetomicrobium; species Acetomicrobium mobile. Next base: position 2,961 of record NZ_CALETC010000151.1, on the reverse strand, counting down.
TAAAAGGTGGGGAAAGGGCAGCTTCATACTGTGCGGCTAAAGGCGGTGTCGTAAACCTCACGCGCGCTATGGCCATAGATCATGGGAAAGACAACATCAGGGTAAATTGCGTTTGTCCCGGTGACATAGATACACCTTTGCTTAGAGGAGAAGCACGTCAACTTGGGGTTAACGAAGAAGAGTTTCTGCAGTCCTCTGCCAGAGAGAGGCCTTTGGGGAGGATAGGCACTCCTGAAGATATAGCTAATGCAGTATTATTCTTGGCAAGTGACTTATCTAAATGGATAACGGGAGCCGTGTTAGTAGTAGATGGTGGCGGGTTGGCTTAGTTTAGGCGGCACTCTGTATATTTTTGACTTTTCTCGGCAATAATGTCGGGTAGAACTTCGTTGATTTAAAAGATTTTTATAATCACTCCCGCGGTTAAATATGCCAAGTTTTAATTATATTCGAGACAAATAGAATTAGGGATACTAATAAGTAACGATTATAAATTACGATATATAACAATTATATAACAATTGTTTTAGAAGAGCCATAGATAAATGGCTCCTATACAGCAATTTATCTATGGCTATAGTTAGTTTAGTGCAATCCAGGCTCATTATATCGAGCACACCTTCTTATGGGCATATTCCTTCTAAAGTCTAAAAACCCAGAGGCTTTATCCAAATTCTTTCATTGTTACGTTAACCTCGTGAAACTATTGTTTGATGATGTAAAAATAATTAACCTCTTGACAAAATTATTAATATTAGGTATGAAAATTTATTTTCAATTTAACGTGAAGGGGGATTGGTCATGGTTCTTTGATGTAGTGTCTTTAAAGCTAAGTGGCAATCGATAAAAACATACGATAAAGGACCTTAAAGGACCTTGAAAATCTATCGTGGGTAAGCACAGGGTCTTCTTATGATTTTTTCAAGTTTTGCTCCTTCCGCTTCTCGCGGAAAATGAAGTCTTTGTAAGTTATAAAAAGCTCCTGTAAGGCGTTAGATGTCCCTGTGTTGGAAAGTAATGTCGGGATATGCATTATGAGCTTGTCGTAAAGACCTGCGGCTTGCTTGACTCTGAATCACTATCTACTGGCACTTAGCCAATGGCTAGTTTTACTGTTTTATGTGTCTAAATATATTTAGGGAGGTAAATGACATGGCCTTGTTAAAAATATCTCCTAATTTGTGATAGTAGCATTGTTGCTTAAAGGGGTAGATGTGAAGGTTGCAGCATCTATAGCTGCAGTTTATGGAGCTTTTATTGTAGCATTTGTCGACAAACGGAGTTATGACGATATTATAGATAAAGTGGTTGAAAGCGTAAGCACTATTATACTTGTGTTTTTTATACTTATGTTTGCCTATGCTATGGCAGAATCTTTCATGGCTACAGGTGTTGGGGCCGCAATTATCAGGTTAGCCCTTAGAATGGGAGTTACCGGTAAACTTGTTGCAGTCGTTGCTTTTATAACGACGTGTGCACTTTCTGTGGCAACAGGTACTTCGTGGGGAACCTTCGCAGCCTGTGCGCCTGTGTTTTTATGGTTGAATCACATTACCGGCGGAAATTTCGCATTAACTACTGCAGCCTTAGCGGGTGGTTTTTGCTTCGGGGGTAATATAGGCCTGATATCTGATACGACTATCGTCAGTTGCGGGGTGCAGAATGTCGAAGTAATCGATAGGGTCAGATACCAAGGGGTTTGGTCATTATTATGTCTTTTGTTATCAGCGTTGCTGTTTTTCGTAGTTGGTGCAAGTATGGGTCTTCCTAACCAACCATCCTTTATAATTGTATTATCTACCGCGGTGTCGGAGGCAATCGCACAGATTCCACCTGAGGCTTGGGCGACATTGGAAGTTGAAAGACCTTCTGCTGTTATGTTATTGAAACAAGTCAGCGAAGGCGTTCCAAACTACATGATTTTGCCCTTTTTTAAAGGCGTTCCAACTTTATTGTGTTTAGGGTTAGGTATTGTTTATTCGCTTGTGATGGGGTTAATTATAGGTTCAACTAGTTTAATGGGCTTTCTTGACCTTTAATACATTGGTTATTCGGATGCAGGGAGCGCTTCGGTAGCAATGATGCTTTGAGTCACTGCATTTGGAGGAATAATGAACATGATGAATGCATTTGAACCGTTTTCTAAGTCCATTTTAAGAATATCTAAAAGCGTGCGCCAATTGTTATTTTATAATGGAGTTTTTTGCATATTAGGCAATGTGCTATTAGCTGATGAAATGGCTCAGATAGTGACTATTGGGCCAATAATAAAGCAGATGACTGATAATAATGTTGATGCTAGCGAAGAAGATATGTATAGGATAAGATTAAGAAATGCTACCTTCTCCGATGCGATGGCTTGTTTTAGTGCTTTGCTTATTCCATGGCACTGTTATGTCGTTTTCTTTAGAGATATAGCTGATTCAGTATATCCGCTTTATACTTTCGGTTTTAGCGATATTGCAAAATATAATTTTAATGGCATACGTTGCTATAATATTGCTATTAATGTTAACAATAACCGGTCTTGATAGATTCATTCCATTATTTCGAATGCCCACTGAGCCTGATGTCAAATTGAAAAGAGCTGAGGCGGATATGGAAGGTTAAATAAAATGAGAAAGTCTTTATCGAAGTAAGGGGGATATATTTGATCGCATTTTGCCAAAAAGGGGCTTCAAAGCCCCTTTTTTTATTTATAAATTGGTTAGTCTTTCGTCACTCAACTCGACCATTACTTCGCCAAGGTTTTGCCCCCAGCGTTTGTGTAAATTGCCATTCTTTTTCTTAAAGCGTAACCCGTAGACGTGATCAGGGAAATTTCTCTCCGATGTATAAGCTTCATCCGCATACGCATCAACCACTTCTCCTAGAAATAAAGTTTTGTTTGCAATATTAGGCTTGAGATCTTGGCCCATATAAGGTTTTGTGTCCAGCTTGTCCACTACTATACATGTTCTT
>NZ_CALETC010000150.1:0-4960 GCF_937920065.1 Acetomicrobium mobile | reverse complement strand
AAAGCGCACACGCGATATGATAACAAGTTACCTCAAGAGCTTGGAAATACCTTATAAAACGTTTAACCACCATTATGGCGTCATTGGCCTGATAAGAGGAAAGGGCGGCTCGACCGTAGCCTTGCGCGCCGACATGGACGCCCTCCCCATCGAAGACAGGAAACACGTAGAATACGCCTCACAAAACAGGGGCGTTATGCATGCCTGTGGGCACGATGCCCACATGACGATATTGCTGGGAGCAGCGAGATTGCTAGCGGAAGACAAAAACTTGCTTCAAGGCAACGTTCTGCTGGTCTTTCAACCGGCTGAAGAAACAACAGGCGGGGCAAAACAGATGATAGAAGATGGTATTTTCGATGATAGCGTGAAGGCCATCTTTGGCCTTCACGTATCGAACGAGATACCGACCGGCAAAATCGGCATCAGATATGGCCAGATGAACGCTGCATCCGATATGCTAACGCTTAAAATCTTAGGCAAAAGTACTCACGGAGCATATCCCCATGAAGGTGTTGATGCCATAGTGATCGCGGGGCAAATGATTTGCGCCCTGCAAACGATAATAAGCAGGGCAACGGACCCCAGGGATTCGGCCGTGTTGACCTTTGGCACCATAAGGGGCGGCAGTCAAAACAACATCGTAGCCGATGAAGTAACGCTGACAGGAACCTTAAGGACTTTGTCACCAAGCACTCGTGAGGCTTTAAATGATAAGATAAGACAATATGTAGAATATATCCCCAAAGGCATGGGAGGCCGAGGAATTTTGGAAAGGATAAAAGGATACCCTGCGCTGACAAACCATCCTCAATGGGTGAAATTGATAATAAAAACGGCAACTTCTCTTCTCGGAAAGGACGCGATCCTTCAACTGGAAAAACCGAGCCTTGGAGTAGAAGATTTTGCTTATTTCCTCGAAAAAATACCGGGAGCTTTTTACCAACTGGGATGCCGCAACGAGGCAAAGGGAACAATCCATCCGGGCCATAACGATTTATTCGACATAGACGAAGATTGTCTTCCCATTGGAGCGTCTTTGCAAGCTGCTTGCGCTTTGGAAGCGCTTTCTTCATTTTAATGATCGACAAAATATGGCCAGAATTGCCCCATTTCAAAGGACATCTGGATATGGGCGCTTAGCCCCCTTTCATTTACATTAAAGTAGCGACAATAAAACATAAGGGGGATTACTGAATGAAAAGATGTGGATGGTGGAGCACAGTTGTCATCTTTGCCCTTTTAAGCTTATTTTTCGTGGCCGATTTTGCTCATGCGGAAAAAGAGCAGCTTAATGCCTATACCATATGGTCGGAGCGTTATGCCAATGCGATATTCACCGCCTTCACAAAAGATACGGGCATCAAGGTCAACTGGATGAGGTTTTCTTCAGGAGAAGTACAGGCAAGACTTGAGGCTGAAAAAAATAACCCTCAAGTTGACGTCGTGTTCGGCAATATGGCCGAGGCCTTTGTGGACGGCGTCCAAAAGGGACTTTTCGATCCTTACAAACCAAAGGGCGCGGAAAACATTCCCGATGCCTTCAAGGATCCTAAGGGATATTGGACCGGCGTCGCCATAGACCCGATTTGTTTCATGTTCAACACTAAATTCTTGAAAGATCACGACTTAAACCCGCCGACGTCCTGGCAGGATCTGCTAAATCCCACATATAAGGGACAACTTCAAATGGCCGATCCGAGGACTTCAGGCACAGGGATGTACAGGCTTCTAAGCGTCATACAGGCCATGGGAGAAGACGAAGCCTACAAATACGAAAAGGCCTTGAGCCAAAACGTTCAGGTTTACACTAAAAGCGGCGCGGGCGGAGCGCTCCCCATAGCCAGGGGACAGGCAGCGGGCGGCATATTCTTTCTGGTTGACGCCCTGGAGATGCAAAAAAAAGGCTACAACGTAACAATAAGCTATCCCAAAGAAGGCGTCGTCGCCGGCATCGAGGCAATGGGCTTGGTCAAAGGAGCTAAACATCCCGATCTTGCCAAGAAGTTTTTGGACTGGGCTTCCACCGAGAGGATGCAAAAATTATATGAGGAAAACGATATCAACTTGATACCGAGCAACCCCAACGTACCAGTTTTCGATCCGGCTTTGGATATATCAAAAATAAAAGTTTTACCTTTAGATGTCGAATGGGCGGGCAAAAATCGCGATCGCCTGGTCGAGCGATGGATAAATGAGGTCCTTCAGTAAAAATAAACGGCGTCAAAAGCCCGATACCGCGCTAGTGGCCTTGTGGCTTGGGATATGGATATTTTTAAGCGTGTTTGTCCTATACCCCTTAGCGCGGTTAATTTACGTGGTATTTTTTTCCGACGGCGGAGTGAGCTTAGCCGTTTTAAACAAGGTATTCAGCAGTTGGTACAACAGAAAGGCCTTCATAAACAGCCTGATTTTGGCTTCGGCAGTAGGAATTAGCGGAACCGCATTCGGTTTTTTATTCGCCTTCTCGGTCACGAGAATCAACTTGCCCAAAATCGTTAAGTGGTTTATAAGCGCCATCATCGTGCTTCCCTTCGTGTCTCCGCCTTTTACCAGCAGCATAGCTTTAACGATGGTACTGGGGCCAAACGGATTGCTGCTTAAACTACTTCACATACCGGATTTCAACATTTACGGATTCCTTGGGACCTGGATAGCAGAAACCTTGACCTATTTCCCCGTTGCGTTTCTAACGCTTACGGCGGTGCTTCAAGCGATAGACCCGAACCTAGAAGACGCGGCAATGAGCATGGGAAGCACCGCGTGGCATACTTTCTGTACGGTGACGTTGCCCTTGAGCATCCCGGGGCTTGCTAACGCGTTTTTGCTGCTTTTCGGGAGTTCCCTGGCGGATTTCGCCACTCCACTGGTCATGGCAGGTCACACCTTTCCCGTCTTGCCAACGCAAGCTTACATGCAGATAACGGGTATGTACGACATTCAAGGAGGGGCAGCCATTTCCTTTGTGTTGCTCGTTCCCGCCCTTATTGTGTACTTGCTGCAGCACTACTGGGTAGAAGGCCGTTATTACGTTACCGTATCAGGAAAAGCCGGCGCTCGCTCCAAGCCCAAGGGTGCCGGTACTATTGCCGAAGCTGTGATGTTGGCCGTCATTTCCTTCATTTCTTTGTTCATCATTTTCCTTTATTCCATAATATTTTTGGGATCCTTGGTCAAGGTCTGGGGAGTGGACAACAGCTTTACCCTGGAAAATTACATGTACGTCTTCACTGTAGGATGGAAGGCCGTAAAGGACACCGTTATGATAGCCCTTGTGTCAACCGGAATCGGCAGCGTGCTGGGCGTTGCAATAGGTTATCTCGTAAACAGAAAGGAATTGCCCGGGAGGAAGGCCTTGGAGTTTGTGTCTTTACTTAATTACGTACTGCCCGGAACGGTCATAGGCATCGCGTACGCCATAGCATTTAGCTCAGGCCCGATAGTATTGACTGGGACCATGACGATCATCGTAGCGCTTTGCGTATCGAGATATGACGCAACGGGAATCAGGGCTACGACAGCTACGTTAAAGCAAATAGATCCTTCATTAGAAGAGGCGTCGCTTAACTTGGGCGCTTCAAAACTGACTACATTCAGAAAGGTAACGGTGCCTTTGATTGCACCGGCGATAGCCACCGGGACGCGTTATTTATTCGTGGTCTCCATGACCGCGATAAGTGCTACGATATTTCTGGTCTCGGTGCGATGGAGCTTGCTGACCGTGCGGATACTTGAGTGCATCACGGAGCTGTTATTCGCACAGGCGGCGGCCTTTTCTGTGGTCCTGGTACTCATAGTCGCGCTAGCTATGTGGGCCATAAGGTTGCTTTTTAGCATGCTCTACCCTAATTATTTCAGGGAGCAAAGGGGGATATAAATTGACCGTGCCCATTTATCTAAAACATTTGACCAAAGTCTTTTACAGCAACGGAACTGCTCTTAAGGCGGTAGACGACGTCAACCTTCAAATCGAAGCAGGAGAATTGGTGACATTGCTTGGACCCTCGGGATGCGGAAAGACCACTATCCTGCGCATGATAGCCGGGTTTGAAACGCCGACGGAAGGACAAGTCTTCATTGGCAAACGTGACGTGACGGATATAGTAGCAAACAAACGTAACATAGGATATGTATTTCAAAACTACGCCTTATTTCCTCACATGACAGTATTTGACAACATCGCCTACGGGCTTAAGGTGAGAAAGTTACCAGCCTATGAAATCAAAAGACGCGTCACTGAAGCCCTTCAAATGGTGAGCTTAGAGGGTGTAGAAAACCGCTTCCCAAATCAACTGTCGGGCGGAGAACAACAAAGAGTTGCACTGGCACGGGTTTTGGTGATCAAACCTCAAGTGCTGCTCATGGACGAACCGTTGTCCAACCTCGATGCAAAACTTCGGATATACATGCGCGCCGAGATTCGCCAATTGCAAAAGAAGCTTGGCATCACTTGCATTTACGTGACCCACGATCAAAAAGAAGCCTTGGCGATGGCGGACAGGATCGCCGTCTTAAACGAGGGCAAAGTTGAACAAGTAGCAACGCCTTTCGAGCTTTACGCCAACCCGGCTTCCCTTTTTGTCGCCGACTTTATCGGCCAAGCCAATATCCTTAAAGGGAAAGCTTCTTCTATCAAAGGCGAACTCATGGATGTGCTTTTTCACGGAGTTACCTTTACCGTTCAAATTGACGCTCAAAGGCGTTTTAAATTTAACGTTGGAGACGAAGTCGCGTTGGTCGTCAGGCCTGAATCGATCAAGCTTGGCAATGTAGACAACAGGTCGCTAAAAGGCAAGGTAGTTAGCGCGGTATTCCTCGGAGACGAAATCGAATATGCCGTAGAAATAACGTCAGGCGATCTGATCCGCGTAACCGAACCTTACCGCAAAGATGCCCACCTTTACAGTGAAGGAGAAACCGTCGGACTCTACCTAGACCCCTTAGACATTAAGGCCTTGCC
>NZ_CALETC010000149.1:0-4962 GCF_937920065.1 Acetomicrobium mobile | reverse complement strand
AGCTAAAAAGGCGATATGGCGATTCCAGAAAGACGGAAATATTGGACGAAATTACCGAAGTGTCGGAGGTTGATCTTATCCCTGAAGAGGATATCGTGGTGGTTTTGACCAAGGATGGATATTTAAGGCGAGCTCCTTTGACAGATTATCAACTGCAAGCTAGAGGAGGAAAGGGAATAAAGGGACTCAAACAAAAAGACGATGAAATAGAGATGTTTACTGCCACAACGACGCATCATGACATATTTTTGTTCACCAATTTGGGTCGTGTATTTGCCATAAAGGGGTATTTGCTTCCTGCGCCAAAAAATGGAAAAGGCAAACATGTGAGCGCCTTCTTCACGCTGGAAGAAAATGAACGCGTTGTGGCAATAAGGGATGATACGATGCGGGGTGCGAAATATGTGTTCTTTGCGACCAAGATGGGCATTGCCAAGCGGCTTGATGTGAGAGAGCTGGCAAATTTGACTCGTGCAGGTAGGCGCGTCATAAGCCTGGATGAAGGAAACATCATTGCCAGGGTAAGGTTTACCTCTGGTAATGACGAGCTTCTATTTGTCTCTGCGAAGGGGAAAGCTTTGAGGACCAAGGAAGACGAGTTTCGACCTTTGGGTCGCCAGGCTAGAGGAGTGCGTGCTATGCGTCTCTCGCGTGGTGATGTCTTGGTCGGTTGCGAACCTCTACGTGAGGGGACGTTAATTTTGCTCATAAGCGAAAAAGGCGTGGGCAAACGAACTCGCTATGATGAGTTTCCTTTGTACCACCGTGGTAGCTCCGGAGTAAAGGCAATGAGATTATCGAACCGTACGGGATTGTTGGTAGGGGCATGGAGTGTAACCGAGGACGATGAGGTGATGATTGTAACGAGCAAGGGACGAGTGGTTCGCATAGCTGTAGAAGATGTGCCTGTATTGTCTCGAACCGCGATGGGCAATATTTTAGTTAGGCTCGATCGGGGTGACAGTGTAGCTGATGTAACGATAATTCGCGAAGATGCTATGGAGGAGGTCTAGGGAAGGTGGCCTTGGCTCGTGAGGGAGTGGTGCCGGTAGTTACCGCAGCTTTTATGGCGTACGGGGCTTGGCTTTTTTCTTCCGTTTTAGGAGTTATTTTGGGCGCCTGTGCATTTTTTTTGGCCTGGTTTTACAGGGAACCTCGCGTAAACATATCCAAGGATCCCTTGTTATTTGTCAGCCCTGCGAGCGGCAAGGTCGTTGAAATAACGGATGTTGACGATCCTGATCCCTTTGTGGGGAGATCTATGAAAATAGGCATATTCATGTCCGTTGCCGACGTGCACGTTAATCGGATCCCTTATGATGGCAAAATATCTTTTTTAAAGTATAAGCGGGGCAAGCATTTGGTAGCTTTTGCCCCCAAATCCTCCGAAGTTAATGAAAGGCTATATGCGGGACTTGAGACAAGACACGGCAACGTCTTGTTAGTACAAATCGCAGGGTTGGTAGCAAGGCGAATAGCGTGTAGAGTCAAAGTTGGACAATTCGTGTCCAAGGGAGAAGCTTACGGCATGATCAAATTTGGTTCCAGGGTAGATGTATACTTACCACCGATAGTGAAACCCGTGGTGAGGGTTGGAGATAAAGTCAAAGCAGGATCCAGCGTCATAGGCCGTGTTTAAAAACAAAGGGAAGTGATATAGGTGTACAAAAAGTTTTCTAGGAAGCGAATGATTAAAAAACCGATTCCTTTTCGCAGATTAGCTCCCAATATGATTACTAGCGGTAGCATTTTATGCGGAGTAATGTCTTTAGTATTGATCTTTCATGGTCATGCAGTCCCTGCTGTATGGTTGATTTTTGTGGCTGCCTTTTTTGATTTGATGGACGGAAAAGTCGCCAGATCTTTAGGAGGAGATAGCGCCTTTGGGATGGAATTCGATAGCCTCGCTGATATAGTCAGCTTTGGAGTCGTGCCCGGCTTGATTTTTTATGTGTCTTATTTATATGCCTTCGGTGGGGTTTTAGGGGCTTTGGTTATATCATTTTACGTTTTATGTGGGGCGTTGAGACTAGCTCGTTTTAACGTAGTCCATTCCAGCGGTAACTTTCAGGGTCTTCCTATACCTGCCGCGGGGTTGTTTTTAGTATCCTTTGTCATATCAGGTATTGCTTTGCCCCCATCAACAGCTGCGATAATAGCTACTACGACAGGGGCGTTAATGATTTCCAGCATCTCTTACGGAAACATAAAACAGCTCAGCAAAAATAACATCAACGTCTTAAGGCTTTTGTTTCTGATTAGTTGCATCGTCACCATTTCAATATTTTTAAGGGATAAATCTGCATTAGCTTACACGTCGATTTACGTCTTTAGCGGTCCTATTGGAATCGATTGGGGAAAGTGGCTTTCCTTAAAAGGCGAGGAGGTTGCGGACAACCGGTGATAATAAAAAAGAGGGGGAATTTCCCCCTCTTTTTTATTATGCCCACCTAGATATGTCCAGTTCCCCTTCGCTTTTGGCCACGATAGCCGTCCCTACAAGGTCACCGGTGACGTTTATGCAGGTTCTTCCCATATCGAATATTGCGTCAACTCCCAATATCATCGCATAAGCAGCGGCGACGGGAGTGCCCGGATCAACTGGTAGTCCGACCGAATCCAGGACCAAAAGGAGCATAATTGCACCTGCACCGGGTACGCCGGCAGTTCCTATTGAGGCGAGCATAGCAGTAACTATAATGATAAGTTGATCCGACAGTGGCATGTGGCGACCTACGGCGAAGGCGATAAAAAGGGCACAAACTCCTTGATAAATTGCCGTCCCATCCATGTTGATTGTTGCTCCGAGGGGGAGCGTAAAAGAATAAATCCCCTTCGGTGTGCCCATATTTTCCGCACATGCCATGGTCACCGGCAATGTTCCGCTACTACTTCTCGTTACAAAAGCGGTTATCATGGCTTCCTGGGCGTAGGCTAAAAATTTAGTCAAGCGTAAGCCGTAAAACCTCAATATGAGCCCGTAAACCACCACTACGTGAACGACGATGGCAAGGTATTCCGCCCCCACTGCTGTTGCTAGCGGCCCGATTACCCTGGGGCCCTCTTTCGCCAACACCACAGCCACTAATGCAAAAACTCCAATGGGAGCGTATTCCATTATTCCCCTTACAACTTTGTACATGGCCTCGGCTGCACCATTGGCGAAATTAAAGACCGTTTTCGCAGATGTCCTTAATTCCTCGTTATCGCTTTCTAACAAAAACGAAAGTCCTATTCCAAAAAGAAGCGCAAAGAAGATAATGGGCAAGACGTCGCCCTTGGACAAAGCTTCGACGGGGTTTGTCGGGACTATATTTAAAAATGTAGTTACCAGTGAAGGTTTTTTAAGCTCAAATCCTGCAACTTCACCGGCGGCTAGCTCCAATCCCAATCCCGGTTTGAATAAATTGGCAAAAATTAAGCCTATTACGACGGCAAAGACAGTGGTCAGTAAATAATAAACTATTATTTTTATGCCAACCTTGCCCAGGCGATAGGGGCTGATGCTCGCCGTTCCAACGATGAGACTAAACAATATAACTGGGACGACTATCATTTTAAGGAGCCTGATGAATAAATCCCCGAAAGGTTGGACCCAAAGTATCTTGTCCTTCAACAATAAGCCAGCTACGACGCCAAGTATGAGCCCGATTAATATGCGCATCAACAAATTTGACCCGAAATACCAACTCATAAAGCCTCTTTTTTTCCCTTCTTCCGACATTACTTCACCCTCCTTTTGTTTCGTAGTGATTTTTATGAACTATATTACGACGTTATTAATTATAACTTATTACGCTGGAGTTTTTATGGTTTTAATTTAAAGACGACTGGAACTAAGAACTCGCCTTCCTTCGTGCTTTTAAAGACCCACTGTTTAACGGCTTTTAGTGCACTTTCATCTAATAAGTCATAACCACTCGATTTGTAAACGTTGGCCTCAACAACAGTGCCGTCAGACGAAACGCGCACGTATATTGTTGTGGTTCCTTCTTCGCCACGTCTCCTCGAGATCAAAGGATATGTGGGTTTTACGCTTCGAAGGATATCAAGATCACTTGCCATTTGTAGCGACTTTTGTTGCCAGCCAGGCGAGTTGTTTGAAACATCATTGCTCAAGTTAACAGCACCAGCCTGACCGTCACCTTTTTCGTACTGTACGCTCTTTGCCTGAGAGGGGGCGGGTTTTTGTGCTGCCTCGCCAGAATTTCGGGTTCGCGTTTCTTCCTGAATCTCTTTTACGTTTTTACTTAAGTGAGTAGCTTGCGCATCGATAGAAGAGGGGTTTTTTGAGGCAATTTCCTTTTTAGTTTCGCTCGAAGATTTGATAGTTGCAGATTCTTTTTTTGGCTCAGTTGGTTCCTTTTTTTCAATGAGGGTCTTTGTGGCAGGAATTTTTTTTGGCATCACTTCAAAAGTGGGATGGTTCTTGACTTCATCTTTAGAGTTTTTATCGCTGCTAGCATCTTTGGTCGTTTCGGCTTGCTCAAGTCTTGCCAGCTTGACGCTAATAGTTTTACTCACGCTTGGTGTTTTGACTTGAGCGCGAGGAATCTCGAAGTTACAAATTATCATAGCGTGTATGAGCAAACTCAATAGCAGAGGGCCCATCCACTTTCCGATATTGTCTCTCATGGAATCGCTTTTTCGCCTCCTCCCACTGCCAACGAGACTTCCTCAACTCCAGCTTGCTTTAATGCGTCTAATACATGAATTATTGCTTCGTAGGGTGTTTTTTTATCTCCAGCTAAAAGTATCGATTGGCCTTGCGATCTTTCTTGCTGAACAAGCGCTACTGCTTCGTCAATGTTAACCGTTTTCTCGTTAATTATAATAGCACCATGGCGATCGACGTTTATCACGAAAGGCGTTCGTGATAGGGAGTCTCCGGTGCCTTCCGGAAGCACAACTGTAATGCTTCCTTGGACAAAGGTTGCAGTTAAGACGAAAAAAATGATCAAT
>NZ_CALETC010000148.1:0-21739 GCF_937920065.1 Acetomicrobium mobile | reverse complement strand
ACATGCTCGTATAGCGAGATGCTTGAAAGCTCCTTTAAATCGCCCAAATATTGGCTAGTAAAGATGTAATGGTCATGTGCAACCGAGAAGGTTGATTTCATCTCTCCCCCTGCCCCGAAAATTGGCGGCAGCAAGTCCTTGGAAATGTAAGGTTGAGGAACATATCCCCTGGCTCTCCTGGTCAAAATCGGCGTCCTTCCAGCCAAGGCAATGACTGAATCGTCTATCTTAACGTAGATATCGCGATCGTGCATGAGAAAGTAGTCGGCTATCGAGCCGAGATCCCTCAAGGCTTCCCTATTGCCAGCAACCAAAGGTTCATCCGAGAGGTTCGCACTTGTCATGATTAGAAGATCTTGATCTTCTAAAAGTAAATGATGCACCGGTGTGTAGGGCAACATCACTCCGTAGGTGTCAATATTGGGAGCCACGTAATCTGACAATCGATCACAGCTTCTTTTAGGACATACAACTATAGGTCTTCTTGGCGATAGCAACAGCTTTTCAGCCATTTCATTAATAAATACCACTTTTCTGGCCGCATCCAAATTCTTTGCCATAAGTGCAAAGGGCTTATCACGCCTTCTTTTTCGAACTCGAAGTGTCCTTACAGCCTCATCATTTTTTGGATCGCAGGCTAGATGGTAACCACCTACGCCTTTTATGGCCAATATCTTGCCCATCTTCAAGTATCTTTTGGTTAATTCGATGGCTTCGTCATTTATTGCTAACCTCTTTCCCTTCACATCGCAAATCCATAAGGTGGGGCCACATCTTGAACATGCATTTGGTTGAGCATGATAGCGCCTATCGGTCACATCGTGATATTCCCTGCTACAATCCTCACACATGGGAAAACAAGCCATGGTAGTTTTCGTCCTATCGTAGGGCAGTCCCTTGATAATTGTATACCTCGGCCCACAATTCGTGCAGTTAATGAAGGGGTACCGATATCTTTTATCTCCCGGGTCCCTCATCTCCCTCAAACAATCATCGCAAGTCGCTATATCAGGCGGTATCAATACTTGTTGTATCTCCTGTTTTTCGCTTGTTCTTATCGTAAAATCCTTCAAGCCCTCCGGCACATCATCCTCGCAAACTACTTCTATTGCCTGAATCATTGCCAGAGGAGGGGCCTCCTCTATGAGTCTTTCCATGAATGTTTTTATATTTTTATCTGTGCCGTAAAGCTCTATTATGACACCTGATGAGTTGTTTTGCACCGACCCACCAAGCTCAAGCTCCTTCGCCATTCTAGAACAGAAGGGTCTAAAACCTACGCCTTGAACGACACCTTTAACGAGGAAAACTTTTCGATTCACTATTGACATACCTCCCTGCAACAGGCATTGTAATACCATAAAAAATTTGTTTCAATGGGAGTGACCTATTGTGTCTTTATTTGAAAGGGGATTGGTCCAAGTATACACTGGAAATGGCAAAGGAAAAACCACCGCAGCTATGGGCTTGATCGTGCGATGCGTTGGTCACGACGGAAAAGCTGCTATGGTTCAATTCATGAAGGGATGGCCTTTTTATGGTGAAATAAAGGGCCTGAGCTATCTTCCCAACGTTGAACTCTTTAGGACGGGAGGAGACAAATGTTTTAGAAAAGGTAAACATACCGATAGGGACCTAGAGGAAGCACAACGAGGACTTGAAATTGCTGAAAAATGCCTCACTAATCCAAAATACGACTTGGTAGTCCTGGACGAAATTAATGTTGCCGTCGACTTCGGTTTGCTCAAAATATCCGATGTGCTAAACTTGATCAGCATAAAACTCCCAACCATCGAGCTCGTTTTAACCGGACGAAATGCTCCCGAGGAAATCATAGAAATCGCTGATTTGGTAACGGAAATGGTTGAGATTAAACACCCATATCAAAAAAATATATCAGCACGCAAGGGTGTAGAATATTAAGGACAACTAAAGGGAGGACCACTGTTGGAAGACGTAATTCAGCTGAAGGATTTCCATGATATACCTGAGGAAGAGTTGCTTTCCCTGCTTCACTCATCGAGAGAGCACGGACTGTCTAGTGACGAGGCCCTAAGGCGCTTGCGGATCTTTGGGCCAAACGAACTGGCAGAAGAAGAAAAAGTTCCATGGTGGAAGTTTTTTTTAAGACAATTTAAGAGTCCTATGGTCTACGTTCTAGCCGTCGCCGCATTCATCAGCATCATAATGGGCGAAAGGCTGGATGCAGGAGCGATAATAATCGTAATATTGATTAACGCTGCCATTGGTTTCTTCACGGAATACCGCGCCGAAAAGGCATTACAGGCTCTAAAATTGATGGTCGTACATCAAGTTAAGGTATTGCGTGATGGAGAGATTTTTTTATTGCCCTCACAAGACCTGGTTCCGGGAGACATGGTTTTGCTTGAGGCTGGCGACGTGGTTCCTGCGGACGGCAGGTTAATAGAGGGTTACTCAGTGGCGGTAGACGAATCGGCCCTTACCGGAGAATCGGTCCCCGTAGACAAATCAGTTAACACCTTGCCTAAAGACACTCCGCTTCCCGATAGGGTTAATTGTCTTTACGCAGGAACTGCAGTCGTGCGAGGAAGTGCTAAGGTTGTAATTTGCGCTACCGGCCTTAATACCGAGCTTGGGCGCATAAGCAAGATGCTTCAAACGGTCGAAAAAAGAGAGATCCCCCTGGAAGCACGCCTTGCAAAATTCAGCCGATTGCTCATCAAGTTAGTGCTCGCAATCGTAGCAATTACGGTCGCCCTGGGTGTATTTGAGGGCAACAAACTTTTACCCATGCTTCAAACGGGCATCGCCTTGGCTGTAGCGGCAATACCCGAGGGACTTCCCTTTGTAGCAACGATGACTCTTGCTCTGGGAGTCCATAGAATGGCAAAACTCAACGCATTAGTTCGAAACTTAGCCTCCGTGGAGACCTTGGGAAGCACTTCCGTAATATGCACGGACAAGACAGGAACTATAACGGTAAACAAAATGACAGTTCGAGAACACCTCGTTACAAATGACCGAGCAAGGGATTTGATTTTTAGGGTTGCCATTTTATGTAATAACGCTACATTAAATAACGAAAATCAGATAGGCGATCCCATGGAAATCGCCTTGCTCAAATGGGCATACGAGAACGGCTTTGACATCACAGAGATCAGAAAAGAATTTCCCAGATTAAAAGAAGACCCCTTTGATTCCTCCGTCATGCGCATGGTTACATACCATGACGATTTTGTGGCCGTTAAAGGTGCACCGGAGCGCTTGCTGCAGGATTGCAAGTTCATCTACGAAGATGATAGTTTGCAACCTTTTTCTCCTGCCCTTCGTGATAAGTGGAAAGAGGCAGTGGAAAAACTGGCCAGCATGGGCATGAGAACCCTTGCCTTTGCATTTGGCGAATCTTTGGAAGAGTTGGCCTTTTTAGGAGTGGTCGGAATAATGGACCCTCCTCGAGAGGAAGCAAGGGAGGCTGTTGCTAATTGCCGCGAAGCGGGGATTCATGTGATAATGGTAACGGGAGATCATGTTACCACAGCAATAGCCATCGCCAAGGAAGTCGGCATATTGGATGATAGTGACTCTAGAGCTTTAGATGGCCAACAGATCTCCGCGATGAGCGAGGAAGATATTGCGCAACGGGCGAGAGAAGTGGCGGTAATTGCCAGGGTACTTCCTGAACACAAATACAAGATAGTAAAAGGCCTTCAAAAGGCAGGCGAGGTAGTAGCCATGACGGGCGATGGCGTGAACGATGCTATTGCCTTAAAACAGGCCGATGTAGGAATAGCCATGGGCATACAGGGCACTGAGGTCAGTAAAGAAGCTGCCGACATCATACTTGAAGATGACAGATTTGCAACTATAGTAAATGCTATCGCCGAAGGTCGCAGGATATTTGACAATATCAGAAAGGCTGTCATGTACTTGCTTTGCTGCAATTTGAGCGAAGTTTTAATCGTATCCGGCGGAATCTTACTTCAACTTCCTGCTATCCTACTGCCTCTCCAGATTTTGTGGATAAATCTCGTAACCGACGTGATTCCGGCCCTAGCATTATCTTTAGACCCGCCAGAAACAGACACAATGAAAAGGCCGCCCAAGAGAAAGGACGAAGATATCTTGACGAAGGCGCACCAGTTGAAGATAGGCATTTTTGGCATCATCATGTTTTTGGGAGTTTTGGGCGTAACCCTTTACGCCCTGAAATTTCTCGGATTTTCCCCGCTTAAGGCGACAGAGATAGGCTTTCACAGCTTGGTTTTGGCGCAGTTGTTTTTTGTCTTTAACGTTAGAGAAGCTAGCATTTTAAGACATCCCTCCAGCTTATGGAGTAACATTTATCTGCTCTGTGGCGTGTTAGCCTCGATCTTACTTCAAGTAACGATAACTTACGTTCCAATATTTCAAAGCGTCTTAAGGATAGTGCCTCTATCCTTAAGTGAATGGGGCATTATATTGACAAGCGCTCTTATCCCGACGTTAATTTTACAATTACATAAATTGACAAAAGGCGTGTGATCTCCAAGGTGAAAGTGATAGCAGCCATAAGTGGCGGAATCGATAGCTCATTCGCCTTAGCGTTATTATTGCAACATGGTTATGATGTAATTGGTTGTCATCTGCTTATGTCAGATAACCATGAAGAAGATGCTGAAAGAGCGAAAGATGTCTGCCATTTTTTAAATATCCCGTGCTATTTCGTCGACGCAAAGGAAAAATTTAAAAACGAGGTCATAAAACCCTTCATCAACTCTTACTCTAGGGGAAACACACCAAATCCTTGCATACTTTGCAATCCAAGTATTAAATTTAAAACCTTGTTTGAGATGCTTAAAAAATTGGGCGCTGATTTCGTCGCAACGGGACATTATGCTAGAATTATTGAAAACAATTCGAATTATCATCTGGCTCGTGGCAAGGATTCAAAAAAGGAACAAAGCTATATGCTTTACCGTCTCAAGAAGGAATGGTTGGGCAAAATAATTTTCCCTTTGGGAGTGTGGACAAAGGCCGAAGTAAAAGATAAGGCTAAAGGGATCTTTGGAGACATGTTCAGCGATGTCCGAGAAAGTGTAGACCTATGTTTTTTAAGCGAGCGAAAAACTTTAAGGAATTTTATCTCTGCCAAGATAAGGGCAAAAAAAGGTCCCATAATATCCTCGCAAGGCGATTTTCTTGGATGCCACGAAGGAGCAATCTTTTATACAGTTGGACAAAGGGAAGGATTGGGGTTATCAAATGGGCCATGGTATGTATTAAGCATTAAGGAGCATGATAACACTTTAATAGTTGGTAGAAAAGAAGATTTATATAGGCGAACTGTAAAATGCTTTAATCCCCATTGGCTCGAAAGACCAGAAACTGGAGAAGTATATACAGCACAACATAGGTACAAAACGACACCTAAGCCTGTTGTATTATCCTGCCTTGACAATGATCAATTTATAGTCGAAGCACTTGAAACTCCCTTTTGGGGTGTTGCACCTGGCCAATCGCTAGTAATCTACGATGGAGAAATCGTCATGGGCGGGGGTATTATAGCTGATTCCACCAATTCCAGCAGTAAAAGAAATTTGAAGCTTAAAGGAGGTAAGAACACATGTCATCTTTGCTAGAGGAAAAAAGAGTGCCTAAGGAGTCGCTCCGCTTCAAATCTCCTATTGAAAAGTTCGACTTTATCACCACGGCAGATCTCGTTAGTGATAAAAGACTAATAGGCCAAGAAAGGGCGGCAAAATCGGTTTCTTTTGGGTTGTCACTCGACAAGAAAGGGTACAACATATTTGTAGTGGGCAATCCCGGAAGCGGCCGCATGACCTATGCCATGAGGCAAATTGAAGCGAGGGCAAAAAAATTGCCTGCTCCGGATGACTGGCTTTACGTGCACAATTTCGATAATCCAAGCTCGCCAATGGAAATAAACATGCCCGCAGGAGAAGGTAAAAGGTTTGCCCGATCAATAACGGAAGTTATTGAGGAGCTCAAATCGACCTTAAGCAAGGCTTTTGAGGATAGTCAGTACGAGGATGCAAAGGCTCAACTTGTCAAGGAATTTCAAGAACAAGTTAACGAATTGATGGAGCGTTTAAGAAATATAGCTCAACAGAACGGATTCATCATAAAACGCACCCCGCAAGGCTTCGTAAACATACCGCTGGTCAAGATTGAGCAAGAGGGCAAGGTAGTGTACAGAGAAATGCAGCAAGAAGAGTTTGAGGCCCTTTCAGATGAAGAACGAAAAAGGTTGCAAGAGATATCAGAAAAGATATCCCAACACACCTTAGATACCTTAAGAAGAATTAGAGATCTCGAGAAGGGATTAAAGGATCGGATTAGAGAGCTAGAAAGAAACATCTCACGTAATGCCATAAACCCCATTTTAAATGAGGTCAGGGAAAAGTACGCAAAATCGGAAAAGCTGTCGAAATGGCTCGATTCCATGGAGGAAGACGTGATCAAAAACTTCAACATTTTCGTCGCTGCTGCAAGAGATGAAAGCATAGAAGTGGATTTTGGGAAATATATGGTCAATGTCTTTGTCAGCAACGACCCGGACGAAGGCGCGCCGGTGGTCAGGGAATCTAACCCCACATACTACAATCTAATGGGTAAGGTGGAATATGAAAGCAGACAAGGTCATCTTTACACGGACTTTAGAAAAATAGTTGCCGGCGCAATTCACAGGGCAAATGGCGGATACTTAGTCCTTGAGGCAGAGGAATTATTAAGGCAGTACTTGTCTTACGATGCGCTAAAACGCGCCCTTAAAGATGACCAATTGACCATAGAAAACCTGGGAGAACAGCTCGGATTTATACCCGTTTCCTCCCTGAGACCCGAGCCAATTCCATTAAACATCAAGGTTGTGATCGTAGGTACTCGACTAATTTACTACTTGCTGAGCTTATATGACAAGGAATTCTCTGAACTTTTTAAAATAAAGGCGGACTTTGACGTGGATATGCCGCGAAACGAAGCCACTGAATACGATATGGCTATCTTTGTAGCAGAATACACGCAACAGGAAAACTTACTTCCCTTTGATAGGGAGGCAGTGGGCGAAGTAATAGAATTTGCCTCTCGATTGGCAGATCATCAACGTCGAATGACAACGCAAATGAATAAAATAACAGAGGTATTGATCGAGGCAACGGCTTGGGCCAAAGAAGAGGACAAAGAAGTAGTAGAAGCTACACACGTTCGAAAGGCAGTTAGCGAGATGCGTTATCGAGTCAGTTTAATAGAAGATCGCATGTTTAAGGCCTTTGAGGATGGAATCCTTCGCGTTGAAGCCGATGGCGAAAGGGTTGGGCAGATAAATGGACTTACCGTTATAGGCATGAGGGATCACACTTTTGGCCATCCGGTAAGGATCACATCCAACGTCTATATGGGACAAGAAGGGGTCGTTAACATCGAAAGAGAGGTCAAACTTACAGGGCCCATTCATAACAAAGGTTTAATGATACTTTCAAGCTACTTGGGCAAAAAATACGCCCAGGACATGCCGTTAACTTTATCGGCAAGGATCGCCTTCGAGCAAACTTACGAGGAAATAGAAGGCGATAGTGCTTCCTCGACGGAGTTATACTGTTTACTGTCGTCTCTTTCCAATTACCCGCTCAAGCAGGGCATCGCAGTCACCGGTTCGGTAGATCAATTTGGTAACATTCAACCCATTGGAGGGGTAAACGAAAAGATCGAGGGATTTTTTAGGTACTGCAAACTCCGTGGCTTGACAGGTAAGCAGGGTGTTGTGATCCCTAAACAGAATTTAATTCACTTGATGCTAGATCATGAGGTTATAGAGGCCGTAGAAAATGGTGAATTCAACATATGGGCAATAGAGACCGTCGATCAGGGTCTAGAAATTTTGACGGGCGTTCCAGCAGGCGTACCCGATGAATCAGGTGAATATCCCAAAGATTCTGTTCATGGCAAGGTCAAGGAAAAACTTAGATCTCTTATGGAAGAGGCAGCGAAACTTAGAAGGAAACTCCGAAAAAAAGAAAAAGATGAGAACGATGAAGAAAATGATGAAAAAAATAATGATGAAAAAGAATAAAACAAAGTCAGAAGTCGCTCGGGAGGAAACGATGATATGACAACCTTGGCGAAAAAGTACCCTTCGCCAAGCTCCAACAACTTCGATCTTCCAGACCAGCAATGGGTACTGAGCGTCATAGAGATTTTGGCGGGTTTGTGGGGTCGCCTGCGACCCGCCAAGAAAATACGAGAAGAACCACTGGATGGTTTAATCTTGACAATATTGTCACAAAATACAAACGACAAAAATAGAGATCAAGCTTACAAGCTTTTAAAATCACGTTTTTCGCAGTGGAGCGATGTGCTAAAAGCCACTCATGACGAAATAGCGGCTGCTATTAGGCCTGCTGGCTTGTCCAATATTAAGGCTTCTAGAATTAAAGAAACACTCAAGATCATAGCAAATCGATTTGGCAACTGCAGCCTCAAGCAACTACGAAAGATGAAAAAAGAAGATATAATTGAATTTCTAAGCTCTCTTCCTGGCGTCGGCCCCAAAACCCTCGCATGCGTTTTACTGTTTGATCTAGGAATACCTGCCTTCCCAGTCGATACACATGTAAGTCGTATATGCAAAAGGATTGGATGGGTCCATCCTCAAAGGAGCCCTCGTGAAATTCAAGAGATCATGGAATTAACTGTTCCTGAAAATTTATACTGGTCCGCCCACCTAGACCTTATTTCTCACGGTAGAAACATATGCATGGCCAGGAAGCCTAAATGCGAAGTATGCCCCTTAAATGAGCACAATTTATGTCTTTTTGCATCGGGAGGAAAAGTGAATGACAGATAAGTTTCTGGTATCGGTAAGTCGTTGTTCTTCCTATGAAGCAGACGAGGTTTACAATGCTTTGGCCGACGCTTTAGAGATGATCGGGGGATGGCCTAAGACCAATATGCCCAACGAGCTCCTTTTCAAGACAAACCTTCTCGCCCCAAAACCGCCTGACAAAGCCGTCACAACTCATCCTTCTGTTGTGAGGGCTTTAATTAAGCTCGTCAGAAACAGTGGCTTTTCGGGGAAAATAACCGTCGCAGACTCTCCAGGACATCTTCATGCAGACAAAAAAGAAGAGCTTTTAAAGCTAACTGGTATGTTGGATGCTGTAAAAGACGATGGCAACGCTGTCGCTACAATCTTATCGGACGCTGGCTTCGTGACACTCAAACGACCTTCTAATGTTGTCTTAAAAGACCTCTCCGTATCAAAACGTTATTATGAAGCACCATTCGTGGTGAATATAGCTAAATTAAAGACGCATGTTGAAACGGAAATTACGGCCTGTGTGAAAAACTGTTTTGGCATAGCTGACACGGACACGCGAAAAAAGGCTCACTTGTCCACGTCGATCAATAGGTTATGCAATGCAATAATAGACCTATACTCAATAAACCCTCCGAAGATAAATATCTTGGATGGCATTTACGCAATGGAAGGAAACGGTCCAACTCACGGCAAACCAAGGTTTGCAGGCCTTTTAATGGCGTCCGAAAACGCTTTGGCAGTTGATTTTGTAGCAGCAAAAGCAATGGGATATAAAGATCCCTTAGACATTCCCTTGATAAACTTAGCCGCTAAAAGGGGAATAGGACCTTCTTCAATGAGCGATATAACCATAATTGGCATAGATCCGGATAATTTGGAAATAAAGGGATTCGCTAAAAGAGCTTCTTCATCGAGAATGCTTCCAACGTGGTTGAGGGGTTGGGCACATAGATGGGTAGCCTTGAGCCCTCATCTTCAAGAAGTTAACTGCATTAGGTGTGGCGTTTGCGTTAAGGTTTGCCCCAAGAGCGCCATTAAGATGAACCCCTTGCCTGAAATCGACAGACGAATCTGTGTCAAATGCCTTTGCTGTCATGAAATGTGCCCAACGGGCGCCATGGAGGTTCGAGAAAACTTTATTATGAAGTTGCTAAGAATGTAGCTCTTTTAACTTTCTTGAAACAAGAAAAGGACGACAGCCTTTTGACTAATGTCGTCCTTTTCTATCATATCGCTAATGCCTTTAACACTTGAAAAGTTACTCCGGCCTGGTTTCGCCTTCGAAGGTCTTGAGCCTCTCTAGTACCAATTTGTATCCATCAGCACCGTACTCAAGAAATTTCTTCACGCGGCTTATGGTTGCCGTGCTTGCGCCCGTTTGCTGTGCTATCTGGGGATAAGTATACCCCTCTTCGAGTAAGCGAGCGACTTCAAGCCTTTGAGCTAGTGCCCTTATTTCACCGATAGTTGCGACGTCTTCAAGAAAGTTGTAAACTTCATCAATGTTTTCCAAGACCAAGAAAGCTTTGCAAAGTTGGTCGGTCAAACGATCCTTCCACTTCTCTGTCATTTTTTTTATCCCCCCTTTTAATGCACATCTTGATAATTCGCGCTTTATTGTACGACTTTTAAACGCTAGCTTCAATATTACAGCTTTAAATGTGCATTTGTCAAGGGGGTAAAATATCTTAAGCTATAACAAATTCAACATTTGGTTGTCGCACAATGGAACGAAAAACCTGTATAACATAATTCAATTCGTCTTCTTTTCCAATGGAAATACGCATCCAGGTCAAACCATTCACATCCAACTCGAGCATATTTAACCTTATGCCCTTCTCCTTCAAAATCGTGCTCATGTATTCCCTGTCAATATCCGTGCGTACCAGGACAAAATTACCCTGACTTGGGTAGGCATGAAAGGATTCTAGCTCGTTTACTTCTTCTATAAATTTATCACGTAAAAACCTAATGCTGTAAACTCTGCTCTTCATCCACTCGTCATATTCCAACATTATACAAGCAATTTCTTGCGATACAACATTGACGTTGAAAGGACTTTTTACGTCAAGAAGCTTCATAGCGATATCCTCAGAGCATAAAGCATATCCAACCCTTAAACCCGCAAGCCCCCACGCCTTAGAGAGAGTCCTCAAAATGCACAAATTTGAGGGAATGTTTTTATCTAAAACATCCAAAGACGACTTGGTGGCGAATTCAACATAAGCTTCATCAATGACAAAGGGGCAAGGGGATAACTTTGCAGTTTCTAGTAATACAGCTGGATCCAAGAACATTCCAGTAGGATTGTGCGGGTTGTCCAGTAAAATTAGTTTGGGCGAAATCCTCGCTACAGCATCTAAAAGCTGCTCAACATCCAGCGTGATCTCATTTTCATGAAAACCTAGATGTAAGACGTGTTGTTCAGCCCCGAATATCCTGCACAGTCGGTTATATTCAGAAAAACAGGGATACGTTGTAAGCACCTTGTCGCCTGGTTTTACGTAAGCCGTAAACAACATAGAAAGTATTTCATCGCCGCCATTGCCAACGACGATGCATTCTTGCGGATAGTTTAATCTCGCGCTCAATTTGTTCCTAAGCTTTAAAGCTAAGGGATCCGGATAGCGATTTAGATCAATACTAGAAATTAACTTCCTCATCTCTTCCCTAGGGGAAGAGGGAAGTTCGAAGGGATTTTCGTTTTTGTCGAGTCCTAATTCGCTATCTAATGTGAGCATATAATCACGCAACATTGTGCAATCCTCCTAACGAATTATTCAAATGAATTCATGATGTAACCAAAACCCAGTTTATCATAATCACATGTTTTTCGTCAAGTGCGTTGCTCACATTTTGTGATCACTATTTATGAGGGTAATATATGATCTGATTCCTATAACGTAGACTAAGTATGCCATTATCCTATCCTACTGATATAGCTATGATCATTCGGGATCTGCCTTTGCTAATTTCTGATTTTTAATGTTATAGACGTTTTAATATAATAAATCAAATTAGTGATTTTTACGAAGACAAAGCTGACAATGCGTTGTATAATGATTTTGGAGAATAACTTTACAAATTTAGGAGGAGTTATTCCGTGATGACAGCAAGAAAAATAAAACATACTATAATTCCAGTGGTATTGCTAGCTATAGTTTTGGTATGCTTTTTCTTCTCAGTAGCTTGGGCAAAAACACCACAGCAAAGAATAACCCTGTCAACTCAGCTTTTACAAGAAATGAGCAAGCAAAGTGATGTTGAAGGTTTGATAGACCTGCTAGGCGATTGTGTAGGCGTTGCAATATTCCCCAACGTTACAAAAGCAGGGTTTGTATTTGGGGCTGAATTTGGAGAAGGATTGCTACTTCGAAGGGAGCCTAATACAACCCGATGGTACGGCCCATCTTTTTTAAGCATAGGTGGAGTATCACTGGGGCTTCAAATAGGCGTACAATCTACCGGCATGATATTGGTTATAATGGACGAGGCTGGATTGAATGCGCTGAAAAAAGAACATGTAAACTTGGGTGCTGACGTTTCAGTTGCAGCAGGTCCCGTCGGACGCAGAGCGGGAGCAGCGACGAACTCCATATACAGCTATTCCTTGGCAAAAGGCGCATTTGCTGGGGTCTCTTTGGGTGGCGGCACTGTAGATATCGATGAAAACGCTAACATTGCCTACTGGGGCAAAAACCTGACACCTGAGGAGATCTTGCAGAAGAGGGCTACGCGGAGCGACGTGCAACCTTTAGTTAAAGAGCTAAACTCGCTCATTGCGATGGCGAAAAAAAATAAAAGCTGATCTTAACCCCCACTTGACTAGAAATCTACATCTTCATATAATGGTTGTGCCAGCCGGGCTGGCGGAATGGTAGACGCACGGGACTTAAAATCCCGGGGACGCAAGGTCCGTGCGGGTTCAAGTCCCGCGCCCGGCACCATGTGGTGCATATGTTCTTCGCATAATTTATATCGCGGGGTGGAGCAGGTCGGTAGCTCGTCGGGCTCATAACCCGAAGGTCGCAGGTTCAAATCCTGCCCCCGCAACCAATTATTGTGGCGGTGTAGCTCAGATGGTGAGAGCATGCGGTTCATACCCGCAGGGTCAGTGGTTCAAATCCACTCACCGCCACCAATTTGTTGATACGAATAGAAGTGTTAAGAGGGCGGGGGGATCCCCGCCTATCTTTATTATTTTGTACAGGTGATTTTCTAGGTGGATACCTCAAAAAGCATCCCCAAATGGGTTATGAAGGAATACTATCCCAGGTTTAGAGACACCGGCATTCGTCAAGGCTGGTGGAATGAGACCAACCCAATTGTAGCAGGTATTTCCGGTGGACCTGATTCCATCGCGCTTCTTTGGCTGCTTGTTAATCTATGGCGTGGCAAAGTGATTGTGGCACACTTTGAACATGGTATAAGAGGGAAGGAATCTTTGGATGACGCACTTTTTGTACGTGATCTAGCATCTAAAATGGGATGTCCTTTTTTCATGGAAAGAGCTCCTGTGCCCAAGCTACGCCAAAAAGGCGAAAGTGTCGAGGAGGCAGCTCGTAGGTTGCGCTATGCCTTTCTAGAAAAAGTCAGAAAAGAAAACAAAGCCTCCTATGTAGCTGTAGGTCACCATAAAGATGATCTGGTTGAAACGGTCCTTTTTAACATTATAAGAGGCACAGGAATTAGAGGAATTCAGGGCATTCCCGAAAAAAGGGAATACATAATAAGGCCTTTGATTGAATTTGACAGATCCGAGATAATCGAACTTCTGGATGGCCTCAAAATGAGCTGGAGAGTGGACTCCACTAACCTTGAAGTCGATTACACCAGAAATAAAATACGCTTACACTTAATTCCACTGCTTGAGAAGGAGTATAACCCAAGGGTCAAAGAGCACATCGCCACGCTTTCAAGACAAGCCGTCGGAGTCGTAAACCAGCTAGAAGCACAGGCGGAAAAAATAAACAACTTATTAAGACGCAAACCGTTACCTTACACCATGATCACCTGGGATAGGAAAGTGTTAGAAACTTTGGAGCTTCCATCGCAACAGTTAGCCGAGTGTATCAGAAAACAGCAACGCGATCTTTCTTTAACTACTCTTTCCAGCAACCGAACAGAATTACTGGTAAAACTTGTGAGGGAAAGTTTAAATTGGCGATTTCAGTGGGAAGATAAGATTGAAGTATGCGCCGATAAAGATTTCATTGCTTGGGTAAATTGGGACATGAACGTCAAATTCATAAACACATCAATTGACCTTGGATCGCAACCTTCAGGGAGTCTTTTTTGGAATGGCTGGAATATATCCTGGAAACGCTTGAATAAGCGCTTTCAGACACCTAAGTTCGGCTCGCACCAATGTCGTCTTTTATTCGATGATAAAGATGATGTTTTTTTAAGAATAATTTCTGCTAAAAACGCCCGCAAAATTCTGGGACAAACATTCGATTTCATGCCTTGGTGGTCTAAACAAGGATGGCCAATATTCATTTTAAGTTGTAAAATGTGGTGGGTACCGTTACACGGTAAAGGTGGAGAGCGCAGAGCTGAAAGTCGTTCATTGGACGCGATTCAAATAAAAGCACAATATAAGAGAAGCGAAAGGATGTAATTTTCGTGTCGTACGAACTGAGCGAAGTCCTGTTGAGCGAAGAGACGATCAAAAAAAGAGTAAGGGAATTAGGACAACAAATATCTCAAGATTACTCTGGCAAGGAATTAATCGCGATTGGCGTCCTAAAGGGGGCTATTATTTTCTTATCAGATCTAGTGCGCAACATCGATAGCTCCGTAAAAGTAAAGATTGACTTTTTAGCGGTATCATCGTATGGTGCCTCTACAAGGACGAGTGGCATCGTTAGAATCGTCAAAGACATTGATACTGACATCAAGGGATGCGAGGTCTTAATAGTTGAAGATATCATGGATACGGGACTAACACTTTCTTATCTATCGAGATTAATGATGGAAAGACAGCCTAGGGGACTTAAAATCTGCGTTCTTCTCGACAAGCCAGAGAGGCACCAGACAGAAGTTATGATAGACTATTGTGGATTTACAATACCTGACGAGTTCGTAGTTGGATATGGGCTCGATTATGCAGGATTGTGGCGCAATTTGCCCTCCATACACGTTGTAAGGCCTTCAGTATAGGGTAAAAAATGTGCCAAGTGGCAAAAGAGGTGGTAATAACTTGGGTAAAATGATGAAAAATTTGGGGTTATATTTGATCCTAATAGTGCTCGTCGTGAGCCTAGTCAACATGTTCATGGCTCCCATGCAACCGTCCCACGATGTGACCCCTCTATCCTATTCAGAGTTCTTAAACCAGGTAGACAAGGGTAACGTCGCGGAGGTCACTGTAGATGGTTCTAACATCACAGGAAGGCTGAAAGACGGTCGTCATTTCAACACATACGCAGTTGGCATTGGTGATTTGGCAAAAGAAATAGCAAAAAAAGGTGTCAATGTGGAGGTAAAGCCGCCTCAAGTGACGCCTTGGTGGTCAGGCATGGTTTCTTCCCTATTTCCAACTCTCCTTCTCATAGGAGCATGGATCTTTATCCTTTATCACATGCAGGGCGGCGGAAGCAAGGTCATGTCTTTTGCCAAGAGCAAGGCAAAGATGTTTTTAGATAATCGTCCAAAGGTCACTTTTGACGATGTTGCCGGTTGCGACGAAGCAAAAGAGGAACTACAAGAGGTAATTGAATTCTTGCGCAATCCTAGGAAGTTTACCGCTTTAGGCGCAAGGGTGCCTAGAGGCGTGCTTTTGTTGGGACCTCCAGGAACGGGCAAGACTTTGCTTGCACGCGCGGTAGCCGGTGAGGCAGATGTGCCCTTCTTTAGTATAAGTGGTTCAGATTTCGTTGAAATGTTTGTCGGTGTTGGTGCCGCCAGGGTGCGAGACCTGTTTGAGCAAGCAAGAAAATATCAACCCTGCATCATATTCATTGACGAGATAGACGCCGTGGGCAGGCACAGAGGAGCAGGACTTGGAGGGGGGCACGATGAAAGAGAACAAACCCTAAACCAATTGCTCGTTGAGCTAGATGGGTTTGATGCCTCTACGGGAATAATAGTATTAGCTGCCACCAACAGACCGGACATTCTGGATCCCGCTCTTTTGCGACCCGGACGATTCGATCGTCAAGTTGTGGTCGATCGGCCAGATTCCAAAGGCAGGTTAGCTATACTCAAAGTTCATGTACGCGACAAAAAGGTCGATCCAAATGTTGACCTCGAGATAATCGCCAAAAGAACTCCTGGATTCGTAGGTGCCGACCTAGCCAACCTCGTCAACGAGGCAGCATTGCTAGCTGCAAGGCGCAACAAAAAGCTCATAACGATGGAAGAGTTCGAGGAGGCCATCGACAGGGTCATAGCAGGTCCTGAACGCAAAAGCAGAGTAATAAGCCCAAAGGAAAAGAGAATCATAGCCCTGCACGAATCAGGGCATGCCTTGGTGGCCAAGTTGTTACCCGATTGCGATCCTGTTCATAAGGTCTCCATCATCCCACGCGGACATCAGGCATTAGGCTACACAATGCAATTGCCCGAAGAAGACCGCTTTCTCATTTCCAAGAAGGAATTGTTGAACCGGATATGCGTCTTACTCGGCGGAAGAGTAACCGAGGAATTAAAGGGCGACGATATAACCACTGGAGCTCAAAATGACCTGGAGCGGGCTACTCAAATAGCAAGAAAAATGGTGACGGAATTTGGAATGAGCGATCGACTGGGCCCTATACGCTTGGGTCGGAAACAACACGAGATCTTTCTTGGAAGGGATATAGTTGAGGACAGAAATTACAGCGAAGAGATAGCATACGCAATAGACCAGGAAGTAAGGCGCATCATTGACAATTGTTACGAGACAGTTAAAGATCTTTTAATTAAGCACGAGTCAGTTTTAGAAAAAATTGCCGAAGTTTTACTTGAAAAAGAAGTGCTGGAAGGAGAAGAACTGGATATATTAATAAACCATGCGCTTCAAAGAGATCCGGAAGTCAAAAGCGAAGAAGCAGAGGAACAATCGGTAGCTGCATCACAGGCAATCGACAAAAAGGCGCCAGTCCAGTGGGAGCCTCGGGTAGATCCAGCTTGAAATTAACTTGTTTGAAACTAACTTAATAGGTTGTCCGAGAGTACCTTTATTATATAAATGACGCGTAGAAATCTCTGCGCGTCATCCTTTTTCTTGATATCATATATATTTGAGGTGGTATTTGAAATATGAAGGGCCAAAGGGAAAGTCTGGAAAAGTTTGAGCTAAATGCCCCTTGGAAACCAGCCGGAGATCAGCCGCAAGCCATAGAGAAATTAATTTCAGGCTTAAAAAAAGGCATGCGCTATCAAACTCTTCTTGGAGTTACAGGTAGCGGAAAGACCTTCGCTATAGCTAACGTCATAGAAAGGATTCAAAGACCTGTCCTGGTAATCGCTCATAATAAAACATTAGCAGCTCAACTTTACAGCGAATTTAAAGATTTTTTCCCAAACAATGAAGTTCACTACTTCGTGAGCTACTACGATTATTATCAACCTGAAGCTTATCTGCCAGTTCAAGATATTTACATCGAAAAGGATGCCTCAATAAACGAACGCATAGAAAAATTAAGGCTTGCTACGACAAAATCGCTGCTTGAAAGAAGAGACGTTATTGTAGTGGCAAGCGTATCCTGTATATATGGTTTGGGTAAGAAAAAGTCTTACGAGGACGCAATTTTTCGTTTCAGCGTCGGAGATATCATAAGCAGGAAGAGCTTTTTTAAGAGATTACTCGACAATTACTACGAGCGCAATGACGTAGCGCTGGAACCTGGGACTTTCAGGGGACGAGGAGATATCATAGAGATCTATCCTGCGTATAGCGATACTGCTTTGCGCGTATCTTTTTTTGACGACGAAATAGAAAGGATTGAAGAAATTGACCCACTTTGGGGAAAGGCGATTATTGAAAAAGATCATGCTGCCATATTTCCCGCACAACACTACGTGACAACGCAAGATAACATACAAAAAGCCTTAAAGGCAATCGAGGAGGAATTGAAGGTCAGGATTGCCGAACTTCAAGCATCAGGCAAGATTCTTGAAGCACAGAGGCTTATGACACGAACGAGATATGATATGCAAATGCTATCGGAAGTGGGGTATTGTTCCGGGATCGAAAACTACTCCCGCCATCTTGACGGTCGAAATCCAGGCGAGCCACCGGGGACCCTTTTAGACTTCTTTCCCGAAGATTTCATCGTGGTGATAGATGAATCGCACATAACCATTCCGCAAATTAGGGGAATGTATAACGGCGATATCTCAAGGAAGAAAACGCTGGTAGAGCATGGATTTAGGCTGCCTTCATGCTTAGACAACAGGCCGTTGCGGTGGGAAGAGTTCGAGGATTACATGAAACAGGCTATTTTCGTTTCAGCAACGCCAGGTGACTTTGAGCTTTCGGTGTCAAAGCAAATAGTTGAGTTGCTGGTCAGGCCGACCGGGATATTGGATCCCAAAGTTGAGGTGATTCCAGCCAGAAATCAGCTGGATGATCTGCTTTATCGACTGAAGGAATCTGTAAAAAGTAACCAAAGGGTTTTGGTCAATACTCTGACGAAGCGCTCGGCGGAAGATTTGGCTGAATACCTCGCGGGGGTAGGGTACAAAGTAAAATACATACATTCGGAATTAGACGCATTCGAGAGAGCCGAGCTGCTGCGTGACTTAAGGATTGGAAATATTGACATTTTAGTTGGCGTTAATTTGCTCAGAGAAGGGCTTGACTTACCCGAAGTGAGTTTAGTAGCAATACTTGATGCAGACAGGGAAGGATTCTTGCGCTCTTCTCGTTCGATCATACAGATGATAGGCAGGGCAGCAAGGCATGCGGCCGGCACAGTCGTGCTTTATGCTGATGAAGTGACTGAAAGCATCGCCCTTGCCGCCAGGGAAACCAAGAGGCGGAGAAAAGTGCAAGAGGACTTTAACCGCAAGCACGGAATCGTTCCTAAAAGCATAGTGAAACCCGTTGTTCATCTTCTACCAGAAGAACTCTTGGATAAAACAATTGATGAAAGCGATAAGACCTTGCTTCCAAGGTCAAGTGAAATTTCACTTGACGAGCTAGAGCGTATGATGTGGGATGCCGTCTCCAAGCTCAACTTTGAAGAAGCAGCCAAATTGCGAGACTTGATCAGTGAAATCAAGGGAGGAAAAATAACACGTGGAACAATACATAATCGTAAAAGGGGCAAGACAGCATAACTTAAAAGACATAAATATAAAGATCCCAAAAAATAAGTTGGTGGTAATGACAGGTCCGTCAGGTTCTGGGAAATCATCACTGGCTTTCGACACAATATATGCCGAAGGGCAACGTCGATACGTCGAGTCTTTATCGGCCTTTGCAAGACAATTCTTGGGCATGCAAGACAAACCTGATGTCGACGATATTTCAGGCCTCTCGCCGGCTATATCAATAGAACAAAAAGGAATTTCTCACAATCCACGTTCCACAGTTGGGACCGTGACTGAAATTTACGATTACTTAAGGTTGCTATATGGAAGAGCAGGCACGCCTTACTGCCACATTTGCGGCAGGGAAGTTCACAGTTACACTGTGGACGAGATAGTCGAGCTA
The DNA here is from genome assembly GCF_937920065.1 of Acetomicrobium mobile. Lineage (NCBI taxonomy): Bacteria > Thermotogati > Synergistota > Synergistia > Synergistales > Acetomicrobiaceae > Acetomicrobium > Acetomicrobium mobile. The sequence continues at coordinate 2,297 of NZ_CALETC010000148.1, read as the reverse complement.
GTCCTAAATAAATGGCCCGATAGAAGGCTTTCTATTCTTGCGCCTGTAGTTAAAGGAAAAAAAGGAGCGCACAAGAACATATTTTTAAGATTACGACAGGCCGGTTACGTAAGAGTAAGGGTTGATAGTCAAATTCTTTGGCTTGAAGAGGAGATAGCCTTGGACAAAAACAAACCGCATAACATAGAGGTTGTTTTGGACCGCATACGCGCTCAAGAAACGAAAAAGGACCGTTTGAGTGAAGCTGTAGAAAAATCATTTGAACTAGCTGACGGATTTGTGTTGTTCGTCATTGACGAAAAAGAAGAGCAGTTGCTCACCAACAAATTCGTCTGCCTGGATTGTGGGATTTCTATTCCAGAAGTAGAACCGAGGCTTTTTTCATTCAACAGTCCTTACGGCGCATGCCCCTCCTGTTCAGGTATTGGAAGTTACGAGTATTTCTCAAAGGATTTAGCTATAGATCCAGAAAGAAGCGCCCTAGACGGCGCCATTATTCCCTGGGGCAAAAATCACTATATGCTTAGGCGTATGGAAGCGCTCGCTAGATCAAAGGGGTGGAATCTAAAAGGACCATTAAAATCTTTGCCTCAAGAGATCATAAACACGATAATAAACGGATCCAACGATAGAGCCCTTATGACCTATAGGAACCACGGCGAAGAATATACCTATATGGGACGATACGAAGGATTAATTCCCTGGTTAGAGCGACGGTGGAAGGAAACAAAATCAGAAAACGTTAAAGAAGAGCTTGCTCGTTTTCGCACTGAGGACATTTGCGAAGCTTGCAATGGAAAGCGACTTCGTCCTGAAGCCTTGGCCGTAAAGGTGTCAGGGTACAGCATTGGAGACATGGTGGAAATGCAGGTTGCATTTTTGGTAAACGTCATTAAAAACGTGAAGGCAAAGGAAAGTCAGTGGGAAAAGGTGGTACGGCCGGTTGCGGAAGAACTTGTAAAAAGGCTTTCTTTCCTCGTGGACGTAGGTGTCGGTTACTTGACGCTAAATCGGAGGGCCGATACATTAAGTGGAGGAGAAAGCCAGCGCATTCATCTGGCTACCCAGATAGGTTCAAAGCTCAGTGGCGTGCTTTACGTATTAGATGAGCCCACCATAGGGCTTCACCCACGGGACACTAACCGATTGCTAAAGACTCTCGAGTCAATAAAGGAGCTAGGAAATAGCATAATAGTGGTAGAACACGATAGGGAAGTGATGATGGCTGCCGACCACATCATAGAGCTTGGACCTGCTGCAGGAGAACATGGGGGAGAGATAGTCTTTGAGGGTTCGATAAAAGATATTCAGAACTCGAACTGCCTCTCTGCTCGCTATCTTCGAGGACAAAGCTCAGGGATCGTGCTCCCTCCTTACAATAACAGAAGAAAACCCAAGGGCTTCATAAAAGTTCACGGGGCTCAGGAAAACAATTTAAAGTCAATTGACGTCGAGGTTCCGCTAGGAGGGCTAGTTTGCATTAGCGGAGTTTCCGGTTCTGGAAAGAGCACGTTGCTCTATGAAGTCATTTTCAAGGGCATTAAAAAGCTTATAGACAGCGATTTTAGGGCAAGAGTAGGTAAACATCGATCCATTGAAGGATATTCTCAAATTCAAAATGTAGTACTGATAGACCAAAGCCCCATAGGACGCACTCCCAGATCGAACCCGGCTACATATACTGGTGTATTCACCCACATCAGGGAGCTTTTTTCCATGTTGCCAGAAGCAAAATTACGAGGATACAACAGGGGCCGTTTCAGCTTCAACGTAAAAGGTGGCCGGTGTGAGGCCTGTAAAGGAGAAGGATTAGTGAAAGTTCCGATGCTTTTCATGCCCGACGCTTACGTAACTTGCGAAGTTTGCAAGGGAAAGCGTTATAACAGAGAAACTTTGGAGGTAAAGTTCAAGGGCAAAAACATAACGGACGTGCTCAATATGACCGTAGACGAAGCTTGCAAGTTTTTTAAGGACATACCGAAGATTGCAAGGAAACTTTCGGTGATAAGGGAAGCCGGATTAGGTTACATTCGCCTTGGTCAACCTGCACCTACCTTAAGTGGAGGAGAGGCACAGAGGGTTAAACTTGCCACGGAGCTTTCTAAGCAATTTAGAGGGCATACGTTATACCTTTTAGACGAGCCAACTACAGGTTTACACTACACTGACGTTAAAAAGTTACTTGTGCTACTGCACAAGCTTGTCGATCAGGGTAATACAGTTGTTGTGATAGAACACAATTTAGATTTTTTAGTCTCTTGCGATTACATCATTGATCTTGGCCCAGAAGGCGGAGA
>NZ_CALETC010000147.1:0-2982 GCF_937920065.1 Acetomicrobium mobile | reverse complement strand
TCGCCGTTAAAGGGCTCTTAGTGAGGCACCTGGTACTTCCAAACAACCTTGCCGGCACGGAAAAGGTGATGGAATTTTTGGCCACAGAAATTTCTACCGAAACCTTCGTAAACATAATGGACCAATACCGCCCTTTATACAAGGCTAAGCAGTATCCTGAGCTTTCGAGGTCTGCCAATCGCGCTGAGTTTCAAAGGGCAGTGGAGATAGCGCGAAAACATGGTATTCATCTATGGGAGGCCCTGGGATAGGCTTGGAAATTGTTTTACAGTAGATTTGTCATCGCCGTTACCGTATTTATCAGCAAGCCTTCCCGATCTATGCAGGGCAAATCCTTACCGATGTCCAAGGTGCTCAATATGGATTGGCCTATGACGTAACGGCCCTCCTTGCCTTTGACGTGTGTCTTAAGGCCCCAAAGGTTGTGAAAAACTACGGCCTTTCCCCTGTAAGTGCCGACATAAAGCATGATGTGCCCTGGTTTGTAAATTAGGCTCCCGAAGGGAATGCCCTGCTTAATTATTGTTTTTTCTTTTTGATCGAAAGTTAAGCCTTCAAGGGAAATCGGCTTTGCGCTTCTTGCCTGTGCTTTAGAATTTCTTGGAAGCCATATGCCAAAAATCAAAAGTAAATCTCTCGTAGCTGCAGAACAGTCCCTTTTTCCGTATAACCCTCCCCAACCATAAGTCTCACCAATCATCTCGTCTATCATCCTGGCAGCGTTCCATTGATTGAATTCTACAGGCCATTTCTTCACCTTCTCCTTCGAAAGGCGAACCAAGCCGAAGGTCGCAAAACCGGCATCGTCCTTTCCGGTCGGCACCAGAAGTTCCATCTCATAGAGCAATTCCTTATTTAAAGGCAGAAGAGTACCCATTTTGGCATTAAAGAGAAAACGACTGTCTTTACTTACAGCCGTATCGTCCTTTACTACCGCCGAAAGCGGCAAGGAGGCGTACCTTTTCATCAAGTCTTCGTTAATGTAGGCTACCTTTCTGGAATCTATCCACCCGGCTGCAAAGGAGGTCTCCACGTAAGCCCACGTACGATCCCGAGCTAAATGGGAAATTCGTATCGGCTCCCCTGGGTTCACCCAGGAAACTTGACCGTAATCGAAGGGATATCCCTCCCCCGGAAGATTTGGAGATAAAAAGATGGGTTCAAAAGTAGGAAAGGCCCTAAGCGCTCCTTCGGCTATGACTATGCCAGGCATGTCCAAACTTCGAAAAGCCTCGACATTCGCCCTGGCGTAAATATCGTCAAACCAATTTTTCTGCCTGGGCCTTTCATTTTCTCCGTAAACCCGCCCCGGCAAGTAAACGCCAAAGGGCCACAATAAATCGTCTTTTGAATGCCTAAAATTTCCGTTCCAGGGGAGAAAAAAACGATCTCTAGCGACAGATGCCCCTTTGGCCTGCTCTTGTGCCGTTAATAGGGGCTTGTCAAAGTCGCCCCTCAGATAGTAAAAGGGATTCTGCGGGACCTTTGGCGATAATTCCCCGAATGCAGTGCCCTCCAAAGGGAAAACGCACAAAAGCAAAAGCATGATCCCAAAAAATATCTCTTTAAATGCCTTAGTAAGCCTGAAAGGGGACAACAAATAACCTCCCAATATCAAAAATAATATATCGATCTAACAAAGCGCAATGCTAAATCCGCCGTTCGTTAAAAAACCGCCGGCACGACCGCTTTACTATAGCTTTTCTGCCTCGCTTAAAACCTCGCTTTTAAAATCCCTTACTTTTCCGTATAAGAAAATCCCCGTTCCTACTGCGGCACAAATAAGCATCAACTGCCACGTCTGGATGATCATCTTATAGCTAAAGGCTATCATACAACAAATAGAGAACAACCCGCTGCCTAAGACCAAAAACTTTCCCGGTCTAAAAATAGCACTCTCGTAGAACTTTTTATTAACGAAGGGAAGGGCTATAAGGGCTATGCCATGAACAATGTAAACTATAAATATAAATTGCAGGGTAACGGCAAGAATGTAGTCCAACGTCTTTGTCAAGATAAGAGCAAGGGCGACCAATGTACTTTTGGCTCGCATTGACCGGCATTGCATAAATTCATTATAATGATTTCAACTTTTATTGAGTCATAAATAGATTAGGAGAGTGATGAGAATGAGGCGCGCAGTTATCGGTTTGCTTATCATGGCCTTTATATTGGCATTGTCGGGGTCTGCACTGGCAAAGACGCTGACGATCAAGATGTCTTACAACGGCCCGCCCGACGAGGTAAATAACGCCGTCCACTATTACGCAGTCAACTTCAAAAAGCTCGTAGAGGACAAGCTTGGGGGCAAGATCAAGATCGAGCTTTACCCCGACAGCCAGCTGGGCACTGAAGAGGAACGCATGCAGCTTTTGACAAAGAGCGGGCTTAACCAGCCCATCATAAACGTTGCGTCATATGCCGGCATGGCTCCCGTATTGCCTGAAGCTTACGCAGCATCGATTCCCTTCATGTTCGACAGCTACAAGGCGGCCCACCGATTCTTCGACTCCGGCAGATATTGGTCAAAGGTAAAAGAGGAGTTCAAAAAACGCACTGGCGCCGTCCTACTTGAGGCAGTGGAAGAAGGAGGATTTCTTGCCTTTACCAACTCAAAGCGCGAGATAAAAGGCCCCGACGACTTCAGGGGGGCTTAAGTTCAGGGCAATGGACGAAGGCCAAGTGACGCTTTACAAGGCCTTTGGCGCAAGCGGCATACCCATCCCCTGGACGGAGCTGTACATGGCCTTGAAAACAGGCATAGTCGACGGCCAGATGAACCCCGCCACCTACATCATCATAGGAAGCCTTTACGAGGTGCAAAAATACATGACCTTGGCCAACATTCAATATTCAGACCAATTTTTGGTGGTAAACGGCGATCTTTTTGACGGACTGCCCGAAGCCGACCAAAAGGCGATAGCCGAAGCAGCCCATAAGGCCAACGTGATGACCAGACAAATGGTCGAGTCCCAAGACGCT
>NZ_CALETC010000146.1:0-5754 GCF_937920065.1 Acetomicrobium mobile | reverse complement strand
GATGATGGCAATATCTGGGGAGGCGAGTTTTTGGTTGGCAGTGCAAAAAATTTTATCAGAGTTGGCAATTTTTTGAATGCACCACTACCAGGAGGGGATAAGGCGGTCTTGGAACCTTGGCGATTCGCCCTTTCTCTTTTGGTTGAAACCTTTGGTAAAGAGAAAGCTTTAGAACTAGCTCGCATGTTTTGGCCAAAAAGAGAAAAGATGTTGGAACCCATACTTCGAAATTTGGGTATATATATTAAAACCTCATCAGCAGGAAGGTTGTTTGATGCTGCCGCTTCGGTATTAGGGCTTAGAGATGTAGTATCTTACGATGCCCAAGCAGCTATAGAGCTGGAAGCCATGGCAAAGGGCAAAGAATGTGCGCCCTTTGATATAAAGGACGAAGGTAGCGATTTGCTCCTCGATTGGCGGCCTGCCATTGAATGGCTCGTGGAAGGTTTAAAGCATAAAGGGAAAGAACAACTAGCTGCTGGTTTTCACGATGGCCTTTCTAGGGCTCTAGTCGAAGTGAGCAAGAGGTTAGCTTCTCAAACAGGAATAAGACACGTAGCATTGTCTGGCGGGGTGTGGCAAAACAAAAGACTTTTGAGCGTAACCTCTGCCCTTTTAAAGAAAGAGGGATTGGAACCTTTAGTGCACAAAAACACCTCTCCTAATGATGAATGCATATCTTTGGGCCAAGTGGCCGTCGGCATTGATCATTGGTCTAATTAGGTTTTTGGCAGAGCTCAAGAAAAAAATAAATGAAAAATAAAGGGAGGTTAACCTCCCTTTATTTTTGTCTCATATATCGCTGATTCTACCAACTCTACCTTAAATGGAATGAAATGCTATTTTTTTAAACACGCCTTACATGTGCCGCTTGCGGTCCCTTAGCTCCTTCTACAACTTCAAACTCCACTTTGTCACCTTCCTCAAGGGTTTTAAAGCCCTTCATGTCAATAGCTGAATAATGCACAAAGACGTCTTTCCCATCTTCCGAAGTAATGAAGCCATAACCCTTCGTTGCATTAAACCACTTTACAGTTCCTAACATGCTTTGCTCCTCCCGATTACAGAAATCAATCGCACTCATCGATGCGACTTTGTTACTAACTATAGCAATATTTTATCATGCCGTCAACAAAAAAGTTAGCTCGGTAAATGCCATTTCTGCCTTTTTACTGGCTGTGCAAGTTTTAATGAGCTTACTCCATCCAATAATTAGGGGCCTCTTTCGTGACAACTACGTCGTGGGGATGGCTTTCCTTTACCGAGGCCGCAGTAATTCTTATGAAATGGGCATTGTCCTGTAGGGATTTTATGTCATGTGCTCCGACGTAGCCCATCCCTGCCTTTAAGCCACCAACCAACTGGTAGATCAGCGATGACAAAGGTCCTTTGTAAGGAACAAGGCCTTCAATGCCTTCGGGGACCAATTTTTCAGCTGGGATACTTTCCTGAAAATATCTGTCCGTACTTTTGCCTTCTTTCATGGCAGCTAGCGAACCCATGCCTCTATAGCTTTTAAAAGATCTGCCCCTGTGAATTACCTCTTCCCCCGGGCTTTCTTCTGTGCCGGCAAATAACGAGCCTATCATCACGACATCGGCTCCCGCGGCTATTGCCTTAGTTATGTCGCCAGAATATCTTATCCCTCCATCTGCTATTATTTTAACGCCCCTTGGCTTTGCGATTTGGGCGGCGTTTATTATTGCAGCAATTTGAGGCACTCCTATGCCGGCTATGATTCGTGTCGTGCATATAGAACCGGGTCCTACCCCGACCTTTACGGCATCAGCTCCTGCTTCTATCAATGCTTCCGTTCCCTTTGCAGTCGCCACATTGCCACCTGCTATCGGCAAATCAACGAATCTTTCCCGTAGCTTGCAAATAGTCTCCAGTACTAACTTAGAATGGCCGTGCGCGGTATCGACCACTATGGCATCCACTCCGGCTGCGACAAGAAGATCGGCCCTTGCAATGGCCTCAGGCCCTACGCCTATCGCCGCAGCTACTTGCAGCCTGCCTTTTGAGTCTTTGGATGCATTAGGAAAATCCCTTGCTTTGACGATATCTTTGATGGTGATCAAACCTTTCAAATGACCTTCGCTATCGACAATGGGTAATTTTTCAACTTTATGTTTCATCAATATGGTTTTCGCATCCTCTAGGGTGGTTCCAACGGGTGAGACTATTAAATTTTCTTTAGTCATGAAATCTTTGATAGGTTGACCATAATCGGCTTCGGTTATGAAGCGTAAATCTCGATTAGTGATAATTCCCACCAATTTCATATCGGGGTCGACGATTGGAACACCCGAAATGTGATAATGCTCCATTAGGGCAACGGCGTCACCCAGTGTATCGTCTGGGTGTAAATAGAAGGGGTCGACGATTACGCCCGATTCCGATCGTTTTACCTTGTCAACCTCCTCGGCCTGCGCCTCGGGTGTCATGTTACGGTGAATCACGCCGATGCCTCCCTCTCTTGCAATGGCAATAGCCAGACGTCCGTCTGTGACAGTATCCATGGCGGCGCTACATATGGGGATATTAAGCGCTATTTTGGGAGTAAAAAAGCTTTTTACACAAACCTGTGATGGCGTAACCTCGCTATATCTTGGTTCTAGCAGTACGTCATCGAAGGTAAACCCTTCGTAAGTGACAAATTTGTTCAGCAATTCCATTGCCTAACCCTCCTAATTTTGCAATCTGAATAAGACTTCATCTTTGCCCAAGACCTCCATTATAAGAGGTAGCGGAGGGCCTGAGTGAGCGCCAGTTATGCAGATGCGCAGTGGGTGAAAAAACTCTCTTGCCTTTAATCCATGTCTCTTCTGAAAGGCTCGAAGCAACTTTTCGATTTCATCTTGCTTCCACTCTTTTAGCGAATGAAGCTCGTTCACCAAATACATTAGCCACTCTGGTGGCGCCTCAGGTTTTTTTGGTCTCGTAAGAAGCCAGTTTAAGCTTTCGAAAAGCTCTGTCAGGGTGGCTTGATTGGATATAGCTTCAGGCAACAATGAAACTAACGATTCATAAGTACATACAAACTGTAAACCACTATCTTTTGCCATTTCCATTAGTTTTTTCGCCACCCACTCAGGGTCTTTTTTCCTAATGGCTTTATTGCCCCACCATTTCAGCCTATCCTCGTCGTGTATTGGAGATGATTTAGAAACGCGAGAAAGATCAAATGCTTGAGCCATGGCATCTAGATCAAATAAAAAGTCCTCCCCCTCCACTGCCCAACTTAAGGTTGCTAAGTATGCTCTTACAGCTTCGGGTAAATAGCCTCTTTTTCTTAAGTCATCTATTCCCTCGGCACCCTCTCTCTTGCTCAGCTTTTTTCCTTCTCTTGAAAGGATCATGGGTATATGCGCAAAGGAAGGGGGGTCCCACGATAGTGCCTGATATATGAGCAGTTGTCTTATTGTGTTAGGGAGATGTTCGTCGCCCCTTATCACATGAGTAATTTTCATATGATGGTCATCTACTACTGCTGCATAAATGTAAGTTGGAATATTATCGGACCGCATCACGATAAAATCACCCACATCCTTGTAGGAAAGCCCATAATATTTATGAACCTCGTCATAAAATTCTATTCTACCCGCTTTCTGAGGTACTTTAAAACGCCACGAAGGAACCCTTCCCGTCTCTTCGAGTTTTTTTCTATCTTCTTTCGTTAAATTTCTGCATTTACCGGAATATCTTGGCGGCAGACCCCTAGCCAATTGAGCTTTTCTTTCCATTGCTAACTCTTCCTCAGTGCAATAGCAGGGATAAACTTCACCCAGCTCTTTGAGTTTTTCCAAGGTTTCTAGATACAGGTCCAAGCGTTCGCTTTGCCTGTATGGAGCATAAGGACCCCCTATATCGGGGCCCTCATCCCAGCTTAAACCTAACCATAAAAGATCTCTTTTTATCGAATCCTCGAATTCAGGTGAGGAACGGTCTTTATCGGTGTCCTCGATGCGAAGCACGAAGCTGCCTTTCCATCTTTTTGCCCATATCCAGTTGAATAACGCGGTTCTTGCACCGCCTATGTGTAGGTTTCCTGTGGGCGACGGAGCAAAGCGAGTTCTAACATGCATTTCACGAAAGCTCCTTTCCTTCATTACTACTTCGATGAGTGCAGTATTTCCACCCTCAGCTTAGCCGCCCCTTTGCGGGTAATTCCCAACAAATCTGCGGCTAGCTTAGATACGTCTACAATCCCGTCCTTTTTACATCGATCGTTGACCCTGACAATTACGCTTCTGTTGTTCTGCGGATTGGACAGTCTTATCAAAGAATTTAGGGGAACGTCATTAAATGCTGCCGTTAATTGCCAATCGTAAAAAACTTCTCCGCTAGCGGTGCGTCTGCCGTTCCATTTAGGACCTCCATACCAGGTAACGGTCAAGTAATTTGATCCTTCCACTTTGTTTTTCGAGCCGTAATGGGCTTCATAAAAGTTAGTTAACCAAAGTCCTGCTAGCAATCTTGAAGAGCATTTGTGATATTTTGCTAAATCAGGTGTTATCCTCAAGATTTCTTCACCATCCTTTAAAGATATGGCGAAGGTTTCGTTTTCGTGTTTGGTGATCTTGTAGTAATAATGTTTACGTTGTTCGCTAAACGCCTTTTCTAATTTTCCCAAAGATGAGCGAACCATGTCTGCCTTTTCCTTGGGTGCGGAGGCTATAAGTGTTCCGTTAATGTGTAATTCCACTTTTGGCCCCCTTTCATTGATCCAGGAATATGGGCGAGATGCATGAGCCTTTTTCGATAGAAGGAGGGTTAGCGCAATTATGGCAGCGTATAAAACTGGCTTTTTGCTTACTTTCTCCATGCAATATCACTCCTCATCGTTGCAATGGCATGGCACTTCATACACTGGGCCTTTCCAACCGCTCCTATATACTCTCCTGATTTTACCTTCAGGTTAATTCTTTTGTTCATAGCCCAAGTAAGGCTAGAGAGCGCGTTTTCTAAGTTTATCTTAAAACAATCGATGAGTTTAGAAAGCCTGGGTAATTGTGCTTCTAACGTGATGTCAAGCCAAATTAAGCTCCAATTTTTCTTTGATAAAAAATGCGATATCTCTTCTAAGAAAATAATGCTTGAGGCATCCTTATACCGCTCGTCCGAAGAAGGATAAAGGGTGCCTAAATCAGGTTCTCCGGCAGCTCCAAGCAATGCGTCGGCTACTGCGTGAGAGATCACATCCCCGTCAGAATGACCTTCTAATCCCAAGGGAGCATCGGGTATTAGATGTCCCGCCAGGATCAGTTTTCGCCAGGGTCGCAGAGGGTGCACATCGAATCCGTGTCCCACTCTCCATTGGCTCATTCCTCTAGCAATCGTCTCGCAAAACTTGAAATCGCTTTCATAAGTAACTTTAATGTTGCTTGGCTCGCCTTCAACAAAGTTAATGGGATATCCTGCTTTTATCCAGGCTTCTGCCTCGTCAGACATATTGTTGTCCGCGAGTTTCATGACCGCGATCAACTCCTCCCTCGGAAAAGCCTGAGGCGTTTGTGTGGACCATAGGTTTTCTCTGGATACAGGGAAAATTTCACCCTTGTTTGATACCTTCTTTAAGGCATCCCTAACGGGGGTCAAGGGTATGACTCCGGTTAGGGGGGTTATAGACGATATTATACGTTGAACTAAAGAGGAAGAGGCAAAGGGACGAGCCGCATCGTGTACTAACACGTAATCGCCACTGGCAGCGCCTATGCCCGCTAAGGAGGATATAGCCCTTGTTTCCCCTCC
>NZ_CALETC010000145.1:0-1319 GCF_937920065.1 Acetomicrobium mobile | reverse complement strand
ATTGCGTAACTGTGAATTTAATACTCTTATGAAATAATAAGATAACGCTTGAGCCCACATGCCAATCGAAAAGCCTAGCAATATCCTTGAAGTTACTCGCACTGATTCTTGATCAAATGCTCCTCTGGCATATAGGATATGAACGATGTCAACGTGATTGCACGCTACAAATAAGGAAATTGGAATTGTAAAGATCAATACGATATTTGCTATTTGTCCTAGTTTTTGACGAACTGAGTCCGAATCAAGGCCGCTTAAAGTTGACAATCCCACCATACCCAGAGGAGCAGCAATTAAAATCACTACGGTTTCCGTGACAAATTTTGCGTAATCAACAGCGGCGATGGACGTACTCCCAATTAGGGATGCGACAATTCTTTCGATCGCTATGTTTCCCTGAATCAAAAGAGGAACTATAAGAACAGGTCGCACAGAGCACCAGAAGGCGCTGAAGGTTTCTTTTGCCAAGTCTCGCGAGAAGCTTGCTTTAAAGCGCAACAATCCAAGGTTATACAAACCACATAAAAGCCACACCAAGTAAAACAAGTATGCAAAAACAAATCCCCAGGCTAAAAACAAAGGATTTTTAAAGTAAATCGCAAGCAGCGATCCAGAAATTAGGCCAACGCTTTGTATTGTTGAACGCAAGGAGGCAGTTAAATATCTTCCATGTGCCATTTTTAAATAGGCCATAAGCATCCCTAATATATATAAAGGGACGGCCAACGCCATGACGCGAAGCATGGAAGCCGTTAAAATTTTGCCAGCATCATTCATGCCAGGAGTTAAAATTCTAACCCACCAAGAAGAGCAAAAAAATAAGAATAAAAATATGATCCCTGCAAGCAATAAAAAAAACATCACAATAACGCTTAAAAGAGCTTCAGCTCGTTTAGGGTCGTCTTTGGTATATCTCACATATAGCGGGACAAAGCCGGCTTCCAAGCTATTCGTCAAGAAAAATTCTGTAGGCATGAGCATGGCGGTTTGTGCAACGCGATAGGCTGCCACATGAGTTCCCGTGCCAAAAAGTGCTGCCATTAGAATTTCTCTTAAAAAACCAACGAGTTTACCTATAACACTACCAGAAGAAAGCACTAAAAATGCCCTAAACAAAAACGCATCCTCCTATAGCAACGGGGCAGGAGCTTTAATCAGGCCAAACACATTAACCCCTTACCGCGCCTTCGTATATTTTATAAGTTTGCAGCGCTGTATTTTCCCATGTAAACTTAGCGGCTTGCTTCGGTCCTGCAGATTTTAACTTTGATGCCAAATCTTCGTCGGTCAAAATTTCGTACATGGCTTCAGCTATTTGC
>NZ_CALETC010000144.1:0-2161 GCF_937920065.1 Acetomicrobium mobile | reverse complement strand
GCCCGAATTCATGCCCCTTTTGCGATCCTGTCTGGACGCGATTTCAGACAAGGTTAAAGGAGGCGCATTATGAAAAGAGACGTCAATTTTGGTTGGGCAATATTTGGCATCTACGTTGCATCTTGGATAATAGGTCTTTGGCTTTCATCATCCTTTGGTGCAAGTGGCAAGGCTATTTTATGGCCGGCTGCGGTGTTTGTCATAGCATCTGCCATTTTGTTGGTAGGACTCAAGCTAAGAAGGCGTGATGAAATAAAAATAGTTAAGGTGTTTTTGGATCTGACTAAACGACTTGGCGCTAAAGATTTAACTTTGAGAGCGGATATCATAAAAGAAGTCTTTTTATCCCAAGTTAGCGATGGTTTGAATAAAATGGTTAAGACTATCTTGGGTATTCGTATATTTGCTAGCAAGATCGGAATAGCCACGGAGGAGGTGGTAGAGTCTGCCAAATTTAGCAGCGATACAATGCAAAGTGTAGCAGCCTTTGCTTCGGAGATCGCTAAGGCGGCTGACGAGATCAGCTCATTGGCTTCCGAGACAAGCATGAGAGTCCAAACTTTTTCGGCGGGGGTTCAGGAATCATCGTCTACAATAGAAAACGTCGCAACGCAGGGCAGATTTGTAGAGTCAGAAGCCGAAGAGGATGTGAGATTAGTCAAGGAAACGACCGAAGGCATAGCGGCTGTAGATGAGGCAACTAAGCAGGTTTCTGAAGCAATCGGTCAGATGCAGAAGGTCTCAAGAGATATAGTAGAAATAGTTGGTAGTATAAAGGGCATAGCGGCGCAGACCAATTTACTTGCCCTAAACGCCGCCATAGAAGCAGCAAGGGCAGGAGAGCATGGGCGAGGTTTCGCAGTTGTCGCCGAAGAGGTGCGAAATCTGGCTGAAGAGTCCTCCCGAGCGGCTTCTAATATAGAAAATTTAGCGAACAATATTAAGGCTCTGGCCGAAGAGGGCGTAGAAAGCATTAACCTTGCAAGCGAGAGGGTGAAAGAGGCCAATGCTAAGGCCGGAGTTATGAGCGAAAGCATAAAAAAGGTTTTATTCATAGTAAGAGATTTGATTAAAGAAATAGAGTTAACGTCAGAAACGTTCCAAACTCAGGCCGAGTCAAGTGTAGAAATGACCAATCTCATTGTGCGTATAACTGAGAAAGTCGAACATCAAAACGAAAGGCTCGATGAAATCAACGCCCTATTGTATGATGAAGCGACATCTTCGGAAGTGATGGCTGAAAGGATGAAATTAGTGCTTTCTTCAGCCCAGGTCATGGAAAAGGCGCTATTTGAGTTCAAGTTAAGTACTGGCGAGCTTTCCTCATCTTTGCTGAAGCAAAGAGGAATCCTGCGAATAGGTGTGGAGAACGTGGACCTGGGACGTTTTCACTTTTGGAGGGACGGTAAGGCTCAAGGGTTGGACATAGACTTAGGCAGAGAAATAGCAAATGCTTTGGGAGTAAGGATGGAGATCGTTCCAATTATCTGGGGTAACGGTGAAAAAGGCACTCTATCTGGCACGTGGCTTTCAGGGGATTGGAGTCAGTTCGATACTGTAATTTCAGGTATAACTAAACTTCCAGCCCGAGCTGAAAATGTGACGTTTTCTGCTACCTATGCATCGATTGGGCTAAAGGTTCTCTTTAGAAAACAAGACGGATTTAATTCATTGAAAGATCTTGCTGACAAGAAGGTTGGCGCTCAGAAGGGCTCAACGAATGAGGCAGTGGCAAAAGCGAGGCTAACTAGGGCAACAATTGTGCCGTATCCCGGCTCGCACGATCTCCTAGTGGCCTTGAAAAAGGGCGAAATCTGCGCTGCTGTGATTGATAGTCCGACCGTTCAAAACTATCTAGATGAAGATCCTTCTTTGTCGTCTCTTAGAACGGTCCTGGCATGGGAACATTTTGGCGTAGTGTTGCCCAAGTTTGTTTCTGGCGAGCTGAAGGAATTGATCGACGAAACTATCTTGAAAAACAGGGATGAATTGGCTAATCAGTGGTTAAATACAACTCGAGAAAAAGCATCTTTAATTCCTTTGCGTTAGCAGGATTTTGTCCCTTGATGCTTTTAAAATCCATCAACGGAGGTGTTGGGGATGTCTTTACGAGAGGATCGTGCTATACAAGTTATTTTGGGCAGAAGAAGTATAAGAAAGT
>NZ_CALETC010000143.1:0-1792 GCF_937920065.1 Acetomicrobium mobile | reverse complement strand
GTTTTTTCTCATGAAATCTCCTTTCATCTATATTAATCTATATTTATGCGCCGCCGTCGGCGCTTGCATTTTTCAATTACGGTCAAAAAACTTGCAAAAAGGCCTCGAAAGTCTGCAAAATTTCAAGGTAGGCTTGCAATCACACCTCGCCGAAGTATTTTGCCACGCCCTTTTCGAGGTTGTTTATCGCTATTGCCAGCTCGTCGAGACGCTTTTCCATGCGGATCAGCAGGTAGGCCGCCACCGCTATGGAAAAACCCGTCTGAAGAGTGGACGTCATAAATTCCTCCAAAAATTTCCCTCCCTTCGCTTAAATTACAGGAGCTTAAAGCCCTAGCGGGCATCTCTAAGCAACCCCGGCTTTCCTTACGTCCGCCTCACATTATGTAAGGCCGCTAGCCCGCCTGCAAACTGCAAACGCACTGCACTGCGCAGGCAACCCCCGTGGGCAAAACAGCCCGAAATCTTTCCGTCAAAAGGCCACCTTTAAGGGCGGCCTTTTGTCATCTATATCTACACCAGCTGAGTGGTGTCGGTCTCTATCAGTTCGGCCTTCACGATCCCCGTCGGGGGAATGCCGAATATGCTGTTATTTATTATGGTCTGCATGACCGACTCAACTTCTTCGGCAAGCAGCCCTTCCTTTACGTCGGACAAAGACAAAGTCCACGGCCCGTCTTCGGTCTCAAAGGTCATCCTAAGCCTTCTTACGTTTTTTGGCTCCAACGTTTCTCACCTCCTTTTCGATTATTCTGTCATTATGTTCCGCTTTGCGCTTGCGCGGCTGAAGCATCGGCTTTTTGCGTTATCGTATGCAATTAAGCCTTAAGCTTGTAAGTTTAAGCTTGTTATTGATGAGCATATTAGCTTAGATTTGTTAGTCTTAATCTTGTTAATCTTAAGCTTGTTAGTTTAAGCTTATTACCCTTGAACTTATTAGCTTAGAATAGTTAACCTTAAGTTTATTACCATTAAACTTTTTACCCTTAGATTTGTTAACCTTAAACTTGCTAACCTTAAACTTATTAGCTTAGACTTGTTAGCCTTAGACTTGTCAGCTTAAAACTGCTCGTCTTAAATCGCCTTAAACTTGCAAGATCGCACGGCCTGCCAGGCCATTCGGGCATTCTCAAGCCCAAGCAGTACGTTTAGCTCTTTCGTGTTATTTGCCTGACTAAAAAGTCGGCACCTACGTTAAACTATGCGTCGGCACCTACGTTAAGCTATGCGGTCCGTATCTACCTTTTGTGCCTCTACCAGGCCGTAGGGCAGCAAGCTTGCTATGGCCTGAGCCACGGTCAACACGTCTGACGCATCGGCTCCTACGTCCACGCCTGCGATGGACTTGCTCTTCAATTTAGGCTTTCCCCATTCGTCCGCACCGGTCTGAAGCCTAAGGGTCAGACGGCTGGCTATCGGTTGATAAACTGCCATGTTTTCACCTCCTTTCCTGTCGTGATGGATCTACTATAGAGGAAACAGATCCATTTCACAATACGCATAGTTAAAGGAATATTTGACATTTATAAATTTCACTTCTGTCTGCGGATTGTTGCGGCAACTTGCCTTGTCATGCTGCGACCTTGACATAAATGAGAGTGAACCTTTGTTTGTCCACTTTCGTCGACTTGCCTTGTCATGCTAGGCCGTTACGCGTGTACTATCTTTCACCCTACGACACCAAAGGCCCCGCACCCAAACGCAACCCAGTAAATTTACCTGCCCTTGAGCCTGCCGAGTAAATATATAAATAGATTTGCTTAATTTAATCCCATCCTGCGCAGATACGTTC
>NZ_CALETC010000142.1:0-5701 GCF_937920065.1 Acetomicrobium mobile | reverse complement strand
ACTATAGCCGGCAAGGCTAAATAACCCCCCACTCTCCCAGAACTTTTTTAAGATGCTCATCAAGTGCGCGGATGGTTTCGGATTCCTCTACAGGGATCTTTTTCTCTTCAGAAACTTTAGTGAAATATCCGTCTTCATTGGCTCCTTTTACATAGATAACATAGTCTGCATGAGGTACTACCGTATCGAGAAAAAGATCAGAAAGTGTTCCGCGACGGGATGCTCCACCAACATGCATCACGAGAATTTTTAATCCCTTTTCGTTGGCAATCTTCAATATTTCTTCTATCCGAGCCTTCTCTTGATCCTGATCTATTCCTGCGGCACCAAGACCTTTTGAGCTGCCCCCTACAACAACAATTAGAACCTTGTGATTGTCTTTAATAGCTGCGGGGTCCATAGCTGAATCGAAGTCCACTTCCACGTCCATTTTTTTCAAGACAACCTTGACCATCATGGCATCAGGGCTCTGGCCCGCAGAAGTAAGAGCTATATTGCTCGCCGCGAAGGCAACCTGGCAGAATAAAATTGCAAATAGAAAAGAAAGGATTAATCGAAAAATTTTATTTTTATACATTTTTGACAGACCTCCAATAAAAAATGATCGGTTTAAATTTGCATAAAAAGAAGCCTAGTTGAGGAACGCTCCCACATCTTTTTTCTGTAGCTCTTCGTAAGATGGAACATTTTCCATCACAAGCTTCTTGCCTGTTGTCTCGCCGTAGATGTCGGCCAAAGATTTTACAACTTCCACACATATCCCCACCCGCATCTTCAAGGGATAATCGGGATCGAAGAGAACATCTGGGGCTTCTCTCCAGGTATCCTGCCCCGGATTGGGCGTTTCGGAAAGAAAGGATAAGCAATCCGTAGCATTCCCAATCTCTAAATGACTTAAACCACGGAATTCAGGATTAGATTGGTCTACTTTCAAGGAAATCCCCTTTTCTTCTAAGGCCAGGACAGTTTCAGCGCCGATTTCTAAAGCTTTGGGGTTGCACACTAGCATATAAGCTAGTCGGCTACCTGGACTTACTTCTCCGTTTTTTCTATCGATAAAGTAATCTGGCGTTCCTGACTCGTGGAGATCTATAGAAAAATTGATTTTCTCTTTTCTGATTAGCTCCATCACTCCAAAAGCTACTTGAGCAGTCGGAGTTCCGTCTTTTTTGCCTGGGTAGTTCCTATTGATGTTTCGCGATTCCGCTCCATCGTCGATTTCGTATCCAGAGAAGTGCTGGAACTTTTCCGGATCTGGCTGCCCCTGGTCTTGAATGTCTACGTAGCGATCCCCATAAGGAAGATATCTTAGGCCAGAGCGACTCTCTATAGGTAGGAAATGTGGAACTTTTCCATTTTGATCAGGAATGGACATTCCGCTAACATTGAGGCACGGAATAACGACAAGGCGTCCTACCTTGACTTCGCAGTTTTCAACAAGCATTGTAGCTGACGTTACGCCAGCCAGTTCCCTAGGGTGAGTACCGCCAAGTACAAGAGCGCTAGCACCCGACTTGCCACTGTCGAGGAAGAAAACCGGTGTGTCGAGGTTAGTGCCACGCAGCGATTCGCAATAGTCGGAAAGCCATCCTTGAGATGTTACCCCGTACCCAGGCCGAACATCCGGCCTGAAAAAGGCAGCATGACTTGTGGATGAAACAAGCAGGAGCATTACGAACGCAACGACTAATTTCCTAGTTAAAGTCTTCATTTTTAACACTGACATTTTGCATCTCCCTCGTTATTTTTCTGGTGCTGCCGCTGCTCCACCTCTGCGCACGGAGCCAACACCGATAAGCGTTCCATCTTCTTCAACTCCAACCACATTAGGTCCCCCGAAAAAGAGATCGGGATATTCCTGCAATTTAACAACATGGCCAAATATTTTTTCAAGACAAGCTATTGTTTCCTCTGAGTAGCCCTTTTCCATCCTTATTTCCGGATATGAGATATATCCTACAAATTTGGGTGCTTTAACGGCTTCCTCAAGGCTCATATCAAAATCCGCAAGGTCTACAATAATCTGAATTAATGTAGAAACGATGCGACTTGCACCAGGAGAACCTAAAACCCACTTCACTTCTCCGTCCTTTTCAATAATCATAGGTGCGATGTTTGTGCGAGGTCGTTTCCCCGGTTCCATATGGATCGGGTCGCCAGGAGCAGGTGCACTTTTAAAGTTTCCAAGCTCATTGTTGATAAAGAAGCCATCAACCCAGCATGCCGTACCGAAGAAAGAAGAAATTGTCTGTGTCCACGACACTGCATTGCCCCACCTGTCGATAATGGAAAAGTGAGTTGTGGAAGGAGATTCGAGAACAAGTTCTCTTAGAGCAGCAACCTTTTCTTCCTCCTTTTCGAATTCCATTTGAAGAAGAATCTTCGAGAAGCTCTCCTCATTTTCAAAGTAGGCAGGATCTCCTACGAGATCTTTCCACGTCTCAGGTTCTGATGCTTGAGAGAGGTCTATTGCCATCATACGAGTCTTGGCATAATCTTTGTTCAGCAACCCTGCCTCCGGCAGATCAGGGTCAAAAAGAGGGTCACCTACATAAGCCTGCTGATCCACTGCTGTCAAGATAAAGGCTTCTTGCATAATGTGCAGCCGCAAGGGATCATCCCATCCAAGGGCGGATAGGTTGAATTTTTCGAGAACGTTGAGGGTCTCCAGCAATCGTGGACCACCGACAGGCATTCCCGGTACGTAAATATCATATCCTCTGTAATGTCCATGTAGTGGATCTCTTTTGACGACTTTATAAGCTTCTAGGTCCTCTTTGCGAATCCAGCCATCATTCTTTTTCATGTATGCGTCTATCTTGTCGGCAATGGATCCACGATAGAACAAGGATGCCCCCTCTTTAGCAAAGGCCCGAATTGTTTTTGCCAAGGCTGGGTTTTTGAAAATATCTCCTTTTTCCCAAGGCAACCCTTCATTGAGGAAATCAGGCGCACTTTTTTGAAGCCTGTCAAAATTATCAGCTACTATACCTGCAAAAGTTTGATTGACTTCAAAACCTTCCTCGGCAAATCGAATAGCGGGAAGAGCAATATCTTCCAGTTTCATAGTCGCTGCTTCTTTGTAAACATACTCAATAGCGGCAGGTACACCTGGAACGCAAGCTCCTTTAATCGTTTTGGCTGCCTCGCTGAGAGTCATGCCACTTTTCTCTAAATTTTCATAAGTAGCCAATTTAGGAGCCGTGCTTCTGAAGTCCAGTGCAAAACGATGTCCATCTTTCATTTGAACAACCAGATAACCTTCTCCGCCTAGTCCCGAAGCGTATGGTTCCACCACTCCTAAAGCTAAACTTACTGCAATAGCAGCATCTACAGCATTGCCACCTTTTTCAAGAATCTCTGCCCCAGCTTGGGCCGCAAGAGGATGTGCTGCGGCTACTATCCCTTTATCAGAACGTAATACTGGCGCGACTGTTACTGCTAGTGATGCGCTTGAAAGAACAAAAAGAATAAGAAAGGCCGCACTCCACCTCTTGATCCATTTACCTCTCCTCATGACTATAGCCACCTCCTATATAAATAAAGATACATTTTCTGCGAATTTACCTCTATGCAACCTATCTTATTGTAGGAGGATACTTACAAAAGGCTATATTTTCTCTCATATCTCTCATTGTTAAATTAAATGAATGGGCACAAAACATGAACACAAAAGGGGGGCATAACATTCCGGGGCAATTAACCGTGCAATTACGTGGCTACTGCTTACCTGTTACTATCAGTCCCTTCGATTAGAATCGCTTCCTCCATTGACATTTTCTGAATGCAGGAAAATATTTTTTGTGCTCTTTGTAAATCTTCGGTGCTATTTATATTGAAAAAAGAGATTTGATAATCTTTTATCACTCTCATCGCCTTTTCTTCGAGAACAGACACATTGACGAAGGGGTAAAAGTCCTTTATCTTCCTTTTGCCTTGTTTGTATGCCGTCTCAGCTGCCTTTAAACAGGAGCGATGGTAAAAGGCATGAAGTGGTTCTAAAAAATTGTTTAATTGGGGCACCAGGACTTGCGAACCCTTTTTTCGGCTTTGATAAATGAGCCTAACCAAAGGTTTCTCGATGAAAGGCATGTCGCATCCAACGAGAAAAATCCACTCCTCATCCGACCATTTTAGAGCTTCTATTAACCCGAGCAAAGGCCCTTGGTTTGGAATAGAATCGCATATCACGCTTACGCAGTTGGACGAAAACAGTGAGGAATGAATTGAGAGCAAGTGATTGTAGTCATGTGGCGAAACAACGAGTAGAATCCTGTCAGACATCGCTTTGATGTTGCTTACGAGAATTTCTAAAAGGTAGGTATCCCCAATCTTTAGCAAAGCCTTATTACATCCTAATCGATTTCCTTTACCTCCAGCCAAGATGACGGCTGTAACGCCGCGGATAAGATCTTCGCACACGTTAAGGTCCCCGTTCTTTAAAGATTTGTTCTTGTATTATATAATCATCTGGACTTTCGTTGCAATGAAGTTGGTGCGGGCTGAAAGTAAGCCCAATTACCTTCCGAGGAGGTTAAGGAAAGGTGAAATACGATCGCATTGAAACAGCAAAACGTCTTCATGAAAAATACTTCGTAGCTGATGCACACTTTGATCTTTTACCCTTAGTATGGGATTGGCGTAAAAGGGGAGAATCAAAGGTCATAGAAAACCGCTACATTCCCGTATTTAAAGAAGGAGGTATAGACCTTGTAGTATCATCGCTATTTGTGTCGGACGAATATTTGCCGGAAATGGCATTGAGGAGAGCCTTGGACTACATAAGTTTATTTTACAAAGAGATGGAAGAAAGCCCCGGCCTTTTTTCGCTGTGCCGAAACGTAGGGGAAATAAAAGAAGCAAAATCTGCCGGCATGGTTGCAATACTGCTTTCCTTTGAAGGGGCAGAGCCTTTGGGCAACGATATAAACCTTTTGAGAATATTTTACGAATTAGGCGTGAGGGGGTTGGGGATCGCGTGGAGCAGGAGAAATTACGCAGCAGACGGTTGTCATTTTGAAGCTAAAGAAGAGGGCCAAAAAGGTGGGCTCACGAACTTTGGAGTCCAGCTACTTCGCGAGGCAGAAAGCCTAGGAATGTATATCGATGTTAGTCACCTTAACGATGAGGGCCTAAAAGATGTCTTGCGGTTTTATGAAAAGCCAGTCATTGCCTCACATTCAAATTGCAGGGCCTTGGCGCAATCCATGCGAAATCTTACGGATGAACAGATATTACAAATAGCTAGTAGTGGCGGCATCATCGGGATGAACGCCTGCAACGAGTTCGTCAAAGATTCAAACGAAGAAGTTTGCGCAAGAGACT
Source organism: Acetomicrobium mobile (assembly GCF_937920065.1). Taxonomy (NCBI): domain Bacteria; kingdom Thermotogati; phylum Synergistota; class Synergistia; order Synergistales; family Acetomicrobiaceae; genus Acetomicrobium; species Acetomicrobium mobile. The sequence goes on along the minus strand of NZ_CALETC010000142.1, from coordinate 376 downwards.
TGGCAGACCATGTGGATCATATCTGCGGTCTTGTAGGTTCTTTTGATCATGTTTGTTATGGTTTTGATTTCTGCGATGAATTTCGCGAGGCTTCTCTGCAAGTTGAAGAAAAACGTAATTATGATTGCATCAAAGGACATGCCAGAAGTTTTGAGCTTACGGCTGAACTCGTTTCGCGTGGAATCGGTGAGAAAGAAATTGCGGGCATCATTGGAGGAAATTTCTTGCGATTTTTGGAACGCACTATAGGTTAATGAGATTAATGCAAAATTCGGGAATGATCGCCTGACTTTGTCAGGTGGTTTTAGTGGTAAGGTGTTATCCAGCATCATTCGAGAAAACCCCTTACCACTGTATTTAATTACCATTTGTTAAT
>NZ_CALETC010000141.1:0-2657 GCF_937920065.1 Acetomicrobium mobile | reverse complement strand
AAAAAATCCCGACGCTTCAAAAAACCAGTCGGGACATAAAAATGGGGTGAGCGAGGGGTCTCGAACCCCCAACCCCTGGAGCCACAGTCCAGTGCTCTGACCTATTGAGCTACTAAACTCTAACAGTAGCACACATGCGGGTTCTTAATCAACCTGTTTTCGGCAAATCGCAGCAAAATTGCCAAAGTCCAACGCTCCTAAATTTGCCCTTTCATAAAAACTGCAAGGCAAAATTATGAACCAAACGAACCGTGTGGTTTTATTTCAAGAGAAGTTTCAATCATGGGAGGATGCTTTGGAAGCCTTTTTACTTTTTAAGAAAGCTGATGGGCTTGCAGTTGGGACAATTGACGACTACCGCTACCATGTCACGAGGTTTTTTGGCCTATACCCCGATGCTTGGAACCCGTCCGACCTAAGCAGGGCAAGAGTTGCCGTTTTGTCCTATTTGGGCCAAGACGACATCGCACCGGCAACGTTCAACATCAGAAGGAAATACCTCAAAGCTTTCTTCTCGTGGCTGGTGGACGAAGGTGCTTACACAGGAAATCCCGTGGAAGGCATCAGGGCAAGGAAGGCCGAACCGAGAATCGTCCAGCATTCGGCCGAGACGTTGGCCAATCTTTTAAAGCTACCCGACAAGTCAACCTACTGTGGCAGGCGAGATTATGCCTTAATATGCCTTTCCATAGACACAGCCATAAGGCCAAGCGAAGCATTAGCACTTACTGTTGACGATGTCAACTTAAAAGAAATGACTGTGCTGGTCAGGGCATCAATCGCAAAGACACGAAAGAGCCGAACGCTACCCTTCTCCATTGAGACGGCAAAGGCAATACAGGGGTTAATTACCGCAAGGCCGAGGGAATGGGAAACACCGCTGCTCTTTGCCAACTACGAAGGAGACAGGCTAACGATTTCGGGTTGGAGACAGAGACTTAAAAAGGTTTACGCACCCAAGCTTGGCCTAAAGCGTCTTTCACCCTACGACTTACGGCATGATGCAGCACTCCACTTCCTGCGTAACGGCATGAACCCCTTTGCGTTGCAAACGATTATGGGACACACCACGCTTGACATGACCAAACGTTACATAGCCCTTGCCGAGTCAGACATAAGGGAAGCACACGATATGGCATCACCAGTGAAGAAGCTTTTGGGGAGCAAAAAGAGGGTCAGGTAAGGCCAATTAGCATAAAATGAGGGGTAAGAAATGAAACCAAGACGCATGTGTGAAGTAATGAACTGGACTTCCCCCGCTTTAGCGGACATCAACCTAAGTCACTTTTATTAGATTTTTATATGTTCTCTCGAATTCCTCCGGGCTTTTGTAGTCAAGGGTAGAATGCAGTCTAGTACGGTTGTAGAATACCTCAATATACTCAAAGATTTCGATCCTGGCTTCAGCCCTGGTTTTAAACCTGCGACGATATACAAGTTCTGCCTTCAAGGTCTTAAAGAAGCTCTCCATTGGAGAATTATCCCAACAATTGCCCTTGCGGCTCATTGAACATATATATCCTTCCTTTTCTAGCAGTTGTCTGTAAGCAAAGCTGCCATATTGGCTGCCCCTGTCGGTATGAACGATCAGCCCTGGCATTGGACGTCGGGCATGTATCGCCATATTCATGGCTTCAACGACCAGCTCCTGGGTCAACCGCTGTTTCATGGAGTATCCTACGATCTTCTTGGAGTAAAGGTCCATCACAGCCGCTAGGTATAGATATCCTTCGTAGGTGTGGATATAGGTTATGTCTGCCGCCCACTTCTCATCCGGACAGTAAGCGAAAAAATTTCTGTCTAAGACGTTATTTGCCACTGACATATTAGAACCCGAGTCGGTCGTGACCTTGAATCTGCGCCTCCCTACGGCCTTTAAACCTGCTTTTCTCATTATTCGTTCTATCCTCTTTTTGCTACAGTGAATGCCATCTTTTGCCATTTGTCTATGTATCCTGGGACTGCCATAGGTACGGCGGCTTTCGTTGTAGATATAAATTATACGTTCTTTTATGATTTCTTCCTGAATTTGCCTTTGGCTTAAAGGCTCCTTTAGCCAAGAATAATATCTACTACGAGATACTTTCAGGACACGACACATCGTCTTTACGTGAAATACCTTCGAGTTATCCAGGATAAAACGGTATTTCATTTCGGGACTTTGGAAAAGATGGCTACAGCTTTTTTTAGTATGTCCCGTTCCTCCTGGACGAGTGCCAATTCCTTCTTTAGGCGACGGTTTTCTTCTTCCAGATCCGTTCCCCGTCTTGCCTTGCCCAGGCCGGGGAATGCCCTATCTTTATATTCTTCCTGCTCTCTTTTCCATCTTGCGAGCATGCTACAGCTGATTCCCAGATCTTTAGCTATTTCACTAATACTTTTGCCGCTGGTATGGCATAAGTCTACTGCGTTGCGTTTAAACTCCTCGTTGTAATGTCTCCTCGCACTTCCCATGAACAAAACGCCCCCTTCAGGTTGGATTATATAGTCTTAACTTCGTGTCCTGCAAATCGGGGGAGGGCCAAACGGTATCAGGTACTACACAGAGAAGGCACCGATAATTGCTCGCGATTGTTATTGGGACGGACACAACATGGAAAGACACGGACGCAACACCTACCTTTACAAGACGCCAAGGGGGGTTACTTTGCGGTGTA